>JAEZGR010000053.1 GCA_023437255.1 Pseudomonadota bacterium
CCGATGATGAAGCCGAACAGGCTGAATGTAATGGCCGTGAGAAGCAGGAATGCCACCATCCACACCGGGTGGTCGATGCGTACCGGCACGAACATCGTGGCGGTAACCAGAATGATCACCGCCAGAATCACGGATTTTGTTGCTGCGGCGCCCACGAAGCCCACGGCAATCTCGAAATGCGAAATGGGCGCAGACAGAATCTCGTAGATGGTGCCCGTGAACTTGGGGAAGTAGATACCGAAAGAGGCGTTCGAGACGCTCTGGGTCAACAGCATCAGCATGATCAGCCCGGGCACGATGAATGAACCGTAATTCACGCCCTCGATCTCATTGATGCGATGCCCGATGGCCGCGCCGAAAACGATGAAATAAAGCGAGGTCGAGATCACAGGCGCCACGATGCTTTGCAACAAGGTGCGGCGAGTGCGTGCCATTTCGAACATGTAGATCGCGCGGATGGCCTGCCAGTTCACGAGGTTCTCCCTACCAGTCGCACAAAAATGTCTTCCAGCGAGCTTTGCCGCGTCTGCAGGTCGCGCAGCCGTAGCCCGCAGTGCTCTACGGCAGCGAGCAGGGCCGAGATATCGTTGTCGCGGGTGTCGTAGGTATAGACCAATTCATTCGGGTTGTCGCCGGCTTGCAGATTGAATGCCTGCAGCGCCGCAGGTATTTCTTCCGGCGGCGATTCAAGCATCAGGATCAGTTCCTTTTTGCCCAGCGCCTGCATCAGTTCGCGCTTGGCCTGCACCAGGACAATCTTGCCCTGGTCAATGATGCCGATCCGGTCGGCCATCTCTTCGGCTTCTTCGATGTAGTGCGTGGTCAGAATCACGGTGACCCCGGTTTCACGCAGTTTTCGCACCAGGTCCCACATGTCCTGGCGCAGCGAGACATCGACCCCTGCGGTGGGTTCATCGAGAAAAAGAATTCGAGGTTCGTGCGAGAGTGCCTTCGCAATCAGCACGCGCCGCTTCATGCCGCCAGAGAGCGTAATGAGCTGGTTGTCCTTCTTGCTCCATAGCGACAGGCTCTTCAGAACTTGTTCAATGTGTGCAGGGTTCGGAGATTTGCCAAACAGGCCGCGGCTGTAGCTCACCGTATTCCAGACAGTCTCGAAAGCGTCGGTGGTGAGCTCCTGAGGGACGAGGCCGATCAACGAGCGTGCCTGCCGGTACTCGCGGATGATGTCGTATCCGCCCACCGTGACGTGACCGTCTCCCGGGTTCACAAGCCCGCAGATGATGCTGATAAGGGTGGTCTTGCCGGCGCCGTTTGGTCCGAGCAGCGCGAAGATCTCGCCGGCGTGGATGGACAGGTCGATGCCCTTGAGCGCCTGGAATCCGGAACGATATGTCTTTGTCAGACCTGAGACGTTGAGTATGGGATCCATTCTGTTTCCCGTCATTATCCTGGCACGATAACATAGGCGCATTGCGCCCTTGGATGCCCGCGATGGTCATGAAAGATGTGTTGTCTCTCGCATTGCTCACCCCCGCCCAGATGGGCCAGGCCGATCAGGCCGCCATTGCCGGCGGTGTGCCGGGCACCGCCCTCATGCAGTCGGCGGGTGCAGCGGTGGCCCGCGCCATCTCCCAGCGCTGGAATTGCCGTTCCGTGCTTGTGGTGTGCGGGCCCGGCAACAATGGCGGAGACGGCTTCGTCGTGGCGCGCCACCTGCGCGACTGGGGTTGGCCGGTACGCCTGGCGCTGCTCGGCGACGTCAACGCCTTGCGCGGCGATGCGGCGTGGCACGCGCGGCTCTGGAAGGAGGACATCGTGCCGCTGGCACAGAATGCATCTGCCGAGCCGCTGCTTCAAGGGGTCGAACTGGTCGTCGACGCCGTGTTCGGTGCAGGGCTCTCCCGGGATTTCGATGGGCCGGCGGCCGAGCTGCTCTCGCAGGCATCCCGCCGAGGCATTCCGATTTGTGCGATCGATACCCCCAGCGGCGTCGATGGCACCAGTGGTGACGTTCGTGGCTACGCCGCCGCGGCGCAGCTCACCGTCACATTCTTTCGCAAGAAACCCGGGCATCTTCTTCTTCCGGGTCGGACGCTGTGCGGCGATCTCGAATTGGCCGACATCGGCATTCCGGCCGATGTTTTGCCCGCGATCGCGCCCGCGACCTTCGAGAATAAACCGGAGCTGTGGCTGGCGGCGTTCCCATGGCCCGATGCCGCTGCCCACAAATATCGGCGGGGTCACGTGCTGGTGAGTGGCGGCGCGCTCATGACTGGTGCGGCCCGACTGGCGGCGCTCGCAGCGGCGCGCGTGGGGGCGGGGCTGGTTACCGTGGCGGCACCCGAGCAGGCCTGGCCCATTTACGCGGCAGCCTTGACCAGCGTCATGGTAGAGGCATTGCCGGGTCACGATCTGGCTCCGGCGCTGCACGACGAAAGGCGTAATGCGGTCCTCATCGGGCCAGGCGCGGGCCGAGACCAACACACCGTGCAGAACGTGCTGGCTGCAGCAGCGACGCGCCGGGCGCTCGTGCTCGATGCCGATGCCCTGAGCGTGTTTGCCGACGAACCGGCACGTCTGTTTGGCGCTCTGGGCGGGCCATCTGTGCTCACGCCTCACGAGGGCGAGTTCGTGCGGCTATTCGGCGAGGTGGGGTCCGATCGCCTGCAGGCGGCACGCGACGCCGCACATCGTTCGGGCGCGGTGGTGATCCTGAAGGGGGCCGATACGGTCATTGCAAGCCCGGAAGGGCGGGCGGCAATCAATGCGAATGCGCCGGCCTGGCTCGCTACCGGAGGCACCGGAGATGTACTTGCGGGCATGGTGGCGGGCCTGCTGGCCCAGGGAATGCCGCCTTTCGAGGCGGCTTGCGCTGCGGTCTGGCTGCATGGCGCCGCAGGGGCGCTGAGCGGGCCGGGACTGATCTCGGAGGATCTGCCCGGCCTGTTGCCGCAGGTGTTGCGGCAGCTGTATGGTTCAGTGGGCGAGCAGAACCGGCACGGTCATTGAAGACAGCAGCGTGCGCGAGGCACCGCCCATGACCCACTGGCGCATGCGGCTGTGGCCGTAGGCTCCCATGACGATGAGGTCGCTGCCCATGTCGCTGGCGGTGTTCAGGATCACGTTGCCGACACCGATGTCTTCGCTCTTCTTGACGAGGTGCTTGGGCTTGGGGTATCCGCGGCTCACGCAATAATCAGATATATCTTGCTCGCGGATATCGCAGTCGCGGAAGAGGTCTTCGTCGCGGTCGATTTCGAGCACGACCAGTTCCTTGCATTCCTTCAGGAAGGGCGCGGCGTCGGTGAAGGCGCGAGCGGCTTCTCGGCGCTGGTCCCAGCAATACAGGACACGCTGCCCGATCGAGGGGATTTGACCGACGCGCGGGATCATGAGCACGGGGCGACCCGCCGCCATGACCACGGATTCGGGCAGGTTGGGAATAATGGAGGTGACGGAATCGACGCGTTCGGCCTTGCTCATGACCAGAAGATCGCAGTAGCGGGCGTGCAGAGCCAGCGCTTCGTCGGCATCGCCGCGCGGCGCACGCCACTGTGCCTTGAGTCCGGCGGCTTCGGCGCGTTCGAGAAACAGCTTGCGAATCGAGTCCCGGAACTCGTCTTGGCGACCACGGAGGACTTTACGGATGTCTTGCGGAATGATGCTTTCGTCGTAGTAGTGCGCACCAACGCCGTCGGTGGGGTAGATACCGATCACTTCCGCGTTGTTGGCCTTGGCAATTTGCAGCCCGGCATCGATACGACGCGAGCACGCCTCGTCGTTGCTCAGATAGATGGCGATTCGGCCCAGCATAAAACCCTCCTGTGATAGCAGACGCTGTTATTAGTGTCTGAATGTTACATCAGCTAAAAGAAACGGAAACCCGGCGGGAGATGGCCAGGCGCTAAACTGTGGGTTTTCGGCGCAAGACCGACCATAAACCCGCTGCGTTGAGTGTAGTGTATGTCTGTGGAGATGACTCCCTTTCCGGATTTTGATGATCTTGGCCCCGACGAGCTGGCGCAGCGCGACGAGCAGGGCATGCGCGCGGCCCTTGGCATGGCGCGGCTTGCCGAGCGCGCCGGCGAGGTGCCGGTCGGTGCGGTGGTGATGGATGCCGGGGGAGTTGTGATCGGGCGCGGCTACAACCGCTGCATCAGCGACCATGATCCTACCGGGCATGCCGAGATAGTCGCCCTGCGAGACGCCGCTGCCAAGGTGGGCAATTACCGGTTGCCCGGGCTGGCGCTATATGTCACGCTCGAGCCCTGCGTGATGTGCATGGGCGCCATGCTGCATGCGCGCCTGGCGCGCGTGGTGTTCGGCGCGCGCGACCCGAAAACGGGCGCATGCGGCAGCGTGCTCGACGTACCGGCCATTGGCGTGTTGAACCATCATACGGCGGTGGCGGGCGATGTCTTGCTGGACGAATGCGCCGGTCTGCTGCAGGCATTCTTTCGCGAACGACGACGCGCTGCGCGGGCGCGGCGCGCGGCGGCCATCGAAGCGGCAGTAGCGCCGGTTGGCACGCTCTCTGGCGGCTCCGCCTAGGTATGCGGCAAGGCATTTCGCCGGTCGCCCTCATCTTCCACAGATAATGTCCACTACGCACGAACA
>JAEZGR010000163.1 GCA_023437255.1 Pseudomonadota bacterium
AACGGTCTGTGTGGCGGCATGCACGGCAGCGCCCACTGCGGGCGCGGCACCTGCCGCCCGGGGCATGGTGGGTGCCGAACGACCGGCGCCGCTCGAAGGCAACTCGAACGCCACCTGCACAGGGCGCGAGAACCAGTCGCTGGCCAGGCTTTCGATCTGATGGGAAAAATTCTTGCGCACCCAATCAAGCTTGAAGCGATTGGGCGCAGAAACGCGCAGCACGCCCTGGTCTTCATCGAAAGCCAGGGGTACCAGGGGTCGTATCCACGCGCTGATCTGTTGGGGAGGGAGTTCCTGTTCCAGCTTCTGGACGCAGGCCTGCCAGAAATCTTTCATTGTCGGTCACTTCTGTAAACCTCGATTCTACCCCGTCGGGGCCCTAGTTATCCACAGGCCGGATGACCATATCCATGAGGACTGCCCCCAAGTGTTTGACGAAACAGTAGAAATTTGATGAAATGGTGGGCTTTTCGAATTTCTGCTCTTTTCTTCTTACCGGATCCGTCATGAAACGCACTTTTCAACCTTCCGTCACCCGTCGCAAGCGCACTCACGGCTTTCGTGTCCGCATGAAGACCCGTGGCGGTCGCGCCGTCATCAATGCGCGCCGCGCCAAGGGTCGCAAGCGCCTGGCCGTCTGAGCACGGCACGCATCTCAAAGCCAGCCAACGCTGGCGTTCCCGTGTCCATGCGAGCCACTTTTCCCCCTGCGGCCCGTCTGCACCATCCAACGGAGTTTGCAGCTGCCCTCAGGGGAAAGCATCTGGCACGAGGCCCTATGTTCGTCGTCTCCACCCCGCGTGGAATACTCAACGACCCCGCCACAGGGCCGCGCCTGGGCATGGTGATCGCCAAGCGCATGGCACCACTCGCCGTATCCCGCAACACCATCAAACGCGTCATTCGCGAAACCTTCAGGCAGCGTCGTCATGAACTGCCGCCCCGCGATCTGGTGTTCCGGCTGCATAGCCGCATCGAGCCCTGCTCGCTGCGTGAACTCAAGGCCCGGGTACGCGACGAGATCGATACCCTGCTCGACCGGAGCCGCCGATGATCCGCAAGCTGCTCATCGCTCCCATCCGCTTCTATCGTTATTTCATCAGCCCCTGGCTGGGATATAACTGCCGCTTCACGCCCAGCTGTTCGGCGTATGCAATCGAAGCGCTGGAAACGCATGGCAGCCTGTGTGGCAGCTGGCTGGCCTTCCGCCGCATCATCCGCTGCCATCCGTGGTGCCATGGTGGCCACGACCCTGTGCCCTCCACCCCGTGCTCGCACGCCCGGTGGCCGCACTCGCGATCATGATCGCCACCCCCAGCATCACCACACCCATCGGCAAGCTCCGCTACACTCTCACGGATTTGCCCCGCTTCGATTTGTAAAGGCGCTATGGATATCCGACGCACCATCCTCTGGATGATTCTGACCTTCTCGCTGCTGCTGTTGTGGAACAACTGGCAGACCTATAACGGCAAGCCGTCGATGTTCGGCTCCAGCATGACCTCGCAGACGGTCGATCCCGCCGTGCAGGCTCAGCAAGAGGCACAGCCTACGGCCGACACCAGCATTCCCTCCGCCACCGCGACTCCGGCCGCGCCTTCCACGATTCCAGGCGATCCGGCACCCGCTGCCGCCACACAATCGCAGCAGGTTGAGTTCAATACCGACGTGCTGCACCTGACCTTCGACACGAAGGGTGCACAGCTCGTGCGCGCAGTATTGCCCAATTACGCCACCTCCAGCGACGACAGCCAGCCTCTTGCGCTGCTCGACCGCCGCCCGGGCTACACGTATGTGGCGCAAACGGGCGTGGTCGGCGCACCCGCGGGCCAGAGCTTCCCCACCCACCTGACGCCCTTCCGTTACGTGGGCGAGCAGCAGGCCGCCGATGGCCGCACCGCGCTGCGCTTCGAAGCGGAATCCGGTGACATGCGCGTGGTGAAGACCTACCACGTGGCACCCCATAGCTACGACATTCGCGTCACCCACGAAATCCAGAACCTGGGCAGCGCACCGATCCAACCTTCGGTCTACCTGCAGCTGGAACGCGATGGCAACAAGCCTTCCGACGGCTCGTCCTTTTACAGCACCTTCACCGGCCCCGCTGTCTACACGTCTGAAGACAAGTACCAGAAGATCGACTTCTCCGACCTCGACAAGGGGCGTGCCAACTATGTGCGCAACGCCAACAATGGCTGGATCGGCATGGTGCAGCACTACTTCGCCACTGCCTGGGTACCCAAGGAAGGCATGGAGCGTCACAACGAAGCCCTCCGCATCGGCGACAACCTGTATGCGATTCGCAGCCTGGTGGGTGCCGGCGGCATCGCGCCGGGTCAATCCGCCAGCGTCGATGCCAACCTGTGGGTCGGCCCGCAAGATCAACAGGCGATGGGCGAGCTGGCCCCCGGCCTGGAACTCGTGGTCGACTACGGCTGGCTCACCATCATTGCCAAGCCCGTGTTCAAGCTCATGACCTGGCTGCACTCGCTGCTGCACAACTGGGGCTGGACCATCGTGGCGCTTACAGTCCTCATCAAGCTCGCCTTCTATCCGCTGTCGGCTGCCGCTTACCGCTCGATGGCGCGCATGAAGAAGTTCACGCCGCGCATGCAGGCCCTGCGCGAGAAGTACGGCGACGACAAGGCCAAGATGAACCAGGCCATGATGGAGCTGTACCGCAACGAGAAGATCAATCCGCTGGGCGGTTGCCTGCCCATGCTGATCCAGATTCCGGTGTTCATTGCACTGTACTGGGTGCTGCTGGGCAGCGTCGAGATGCGGGGTGCTCCCTGGATTCTCTGGATTCACGACCTCTCGGCACGTGACCCCTGGTTCATCCTGCCGGCAATCATGATGGCCACGATGTTCCTGCAGATCAAGCTGAACCCCACGCCGCCCGATCCCATGCAGGCACGCATCATGATGATCATGCCCCTGGTGTTCGGTGGGATGATGTTCTTCTTCCCGGCCGGGCTGGTTCTGTACTGGGTGGTGAACAACATTCTGTCGATCGCCCAGCAGCGCTTCGTGATGCACCAGATCGACAAGGCCGACGCCGCGGCAAACCGCTAAACGGTCGACCCGCCCCGAGTCAGCCCGTCCCGCCAGACCCCGCTGCCTGCATCAGGCCGCGGGGTCTTTTCATTGAGGCGTCAGGTATTCACCGATGGCTTTCGTTACGGGTTTAAGGTACTGTCACGCGTTCGACCGAACGTCACTTCCGCTTTTCGCACTACAGGAACGACAGCCTCATGGATCATCGCCCCTCCAACACCCTGCGCGCCACGCTGCTGCAGGCCTCGGCCGCTGCCGCGCTCGCCCTCGGCATGTTCAGCCCGGCATTGGCACAAGACGCTCTCAAGATAGGCTTCATCGGCACGCTCTCGGGCCCGGGTGGCGCCCTGGGGCAAGACCAGTACGACGCCTTCATGCTGGCCATTGAACAGCGCGGCGGCAAACTGGGCGACATTCCGGTCACGGTCATCAAGGAAGACGACCAGCTCAAGCCCGACGTGGGCGTGCAGGCGGCCACCAAGCTGTTGCAGAGCGACAAGGTCGACATCGTCACCGGCGTAACCTTCTCGAACGTCATGATGGCGATCCACAAGCCCATCACCGACGCCGAGGTGTTCTTCATCGGCTCCAACGCGGGCCCCGCCCCCATCGCGGGCAAACAGTGCTCGAAGTATTACTTCTCCACGTCGTGGGACAACGACATGCTGCACGAGGCAGGTGGCCAGCTCACCAACGACCTCGGCTACAAGAACGTGTATGTCATGGCGGCCAACTATCAGGCGGGTCGCGACGCCGTCTCGGGTTTCAAGCGCAACTTCAAGGGCAACGTCATCGACGAGGTCTACACCCAGGTCAATCAGCCCGACTACTCCGCTGAAATCGCGCAGCTGCAGGCCGCCAGCCCCGACGCCGTCTACGTGTTCTACCCCGGTGGCATGGGCATCAACTTCATCAAACAGTACCGTCAGGCGGGTTTGCTGGGTCAGATTCCCATTCTGTCGGCCGCCACGCTCGACGGCACCACCCTGCCCGCGCTCAAGAACCTGGCAGTGGGCGCGATCACCAGCGCGCCCTATGCGCCGAACATCGACAACCCGCAGAACAAAGCCTTCGTCGAGGCATTTGAAAAGGCCTACAAGCGCGCACCGTCCATGTACGCCGCTCAGTCGTACGACGCCGCCAGCCTGCTGGATTCCGCATTGCGCAAGGTGAAGGGCGACCTCTCCAACAAAGACGCCTTCATTGCCGCGCTGCGCGAAGCCGACTTCCAGTCGGTGCGCGGTCCGTTCAAGTTCGATTCCAACCACTTCCCCGACGCCGCCTTCTATCGCGTCGACGTGGTCGACGAGAACGGGGAAGCCGTGCTGCGGGCCTCCACCCCCGTGAAGATCGCCACGCGGGCCAACTTCCATGAGCAGTGCGAAATGAAGTGATTCGCGGCCTGGGGCGGCCCCCGCCCCCCCCCCGGCCCCCGA
>JAEZGR010000209.1 GCA_023437255.1 Pseudomonadota bacterium
GACCCGGCTGTAAAACGCGTAGACGAGCGTGCGGATTTCTTCAATGGTGCAGAGGTCGGGACGGGCCATGGGCTTGGTTCTTTAAAGATTACTTTGAAAGGTATCTTAAAGGATCTGCGGCTCAACCGTCAATTTCCATACGAAGGGCGACAGGTTGTTTGTGCACTGCCACGTCTACCGGTTTTCCCGCAGTGTAAATTCGTGTAAAAGTCCATATCGGGTGTATGCTCACGATGTGCAACACCATTCTCATGTTTCACCGGGCCGTCACATGGCTGATGATGCTCGCGCCGCGCAGGCACTGTCCTCGGGCGTGACACTCTCCTGCGTAATTCCATGCCTCAACGAGGCCGATAACCTCCGCGTATTGCTGCCGGAGCTCAAGACCTTGTTGAGCAGCCTTGTCGCGTCCTACGAAATCATCGTGGTCGACGACGGCAGCACCGATGCCACGCCCGAACTCATGTCGGAATCGGCTGCGCAAGACCCATCGCTTGTCTACGTTCAACTGTCTCGAAACTTCGGCAAGGAAGCAGCGCTGACGGCCGGTATCGAAGCCACTCATGGTGACGTTGTCGTGTGCATGGATGCAGACATGCAGCATCCTCCCGCGTTGATCCCCGTCATGCTCGAACGGTGGAAGCAGGGCATCGAGATGGTGTATGCAGTGCGCGCTGACCGCAATGACGAAACCCTGTTCAAACGGGTGGGTACCCGCCTGTTCTATCGTCTCATGCGCACCTCCGGCGGTCTTGAAGTTCCGCCGAATGCCGGCGATTTCCGCCTCATGGATCGCTGTGTGGTCGACGCGCTGCTTGAGCTTCCTGAACGCGACCGTTTCATGAAAGGTCTGTTCGCATGGGTGGGGTTCCAGTCCGAACCGCTCTATTACGAACCGCCCGATCGCTTGCACGGCGTCAGTCGCTTCAAGCCGCTGCGCCTGTTCCGGCTGGCGGTCGATGGCCTGACCGCCTTCACCACATGGCCACTGCGTATCATGAGCCTCGCCGGCCTGTTGCTGTCGCTGGCGTCGTTCACGTACGGGACCATCATCGTGCTTTCCCACTTGCTGTGGGGCGACCCGGTGCAAGGGTGGACCACGCTGATCACGGTCATCCTGTTTTTTGCAGGCGTGCAGCTGATTGCCGTGGGTGTTCTGGGCGAATACATCAGCCGCATCTTCAGTGAAGTCAAGCAACGCCCCGTCTACTTGATTCGCCGGCGTCATGGTGCCGGCCTGCGGCCGCCTGTGCGCACGCTGAGTTCGGCCAGGGCCGCACGCTCGATGCAAGGCGGTGCGCCGCCGCAACGCGCCGCGTCGCTGCAAACAGCTGAAGCCGACCAACGCGCCGTATCCGAAGCTGCAGGTCAATGAACTTGCCCGGCGATACTGACCTCGCCGGGGCTCCACTCTGAAGGAATTTAGAAAATGAATGCGGACCGTGCCCGCGGTGCGCCCGACATTACTCCAACGCAGTTTCATTCGGTTTCCAGTGGAATCGAATGGAAAACTACCGCCCGGATCTTTGCTCTTGCCCTGGTGTGTGTCCTGCCCGGAGTAGCTTGCCACGCGTTGCTGGTACCCGGCGAAGCACGTCATGTCGGTATCGTGCACGACATGCTCGCGGCGCAGCAATACCTGATGCCACGGGTGAACGGCCTACCTGTGCTTGACGGTGCTCCACTTCATTACTGGCTCTCGCTGCTGTTCCTGAGTTTCCTCGGTGTCTCGGAATGGGTCGCCCGGCTGCCGTCCGTGCTGGCGGCCGTCATCACCGTGACCTTTCTCACACGCACCTGGGCGGTCTGGCTCCCCCCGCGTTCCACAGGCACGCTACTACTCGTTTTTGTCCTGCAGCCGGCAATCATCGTGGCCAGCCGCTTCGCCTCGCCCGACATGCTGAGCCTGCTGCTGCTCACCGTGTCAGTGAACTGCTTTCTGGTGGCCGCGCAGTACCTGGAGCAAGGGGATCGGCACCCTGGCTGGCAGGTGGGCGCCTGGGTCGCTGCGGGGTGGCTGGGCATGTCGGCCGGCCCACTGGCCGCGCTTTTGCCACTGGTCATCGGTTTCACATGGCTGGCGTTGCGCCGGAGGTTCGATATGCTGCGCGCCATTTGTTGGTGGCCGGGGCCGGTATTGCTGTCGTTGATCATGTTGCCGTGGCTCTGGCTGGCAGACCTCCGCTATCCGGGCATCGTGACAGCCATTCTGGCCCGGCAGCTACGTGCGCTCACAGGCAACTGGGCATTCGGTTGGAATGAAACAGGCGGCATCGCTTACGTGCTGGTGATCGCAGGCAGTCTGCTGCCGCTGCTGCTCTGCTTGCTGCGATTCGTCAGTCCCGAAAGACGGCGTCTTCTGCGCACGCCCGCTGCAGGTCTGATGGCGGTATGGTTCTTTGTTCTGGTTCCGGCTCACCCGCTGGCAGCCACCACCATGGTCGGCCCTGCCATCCTGTTGACCTTGCCGTTGGTGTACTTCGGGGTGCTTGCGCTCGTACCGTTGCATCGGCCCTTGAGCAAGTCAGACGGTGGCGCCTGGGCCCTGCACATCGCCGTGATTGCTGCCGTGGGCGTCGCCGCCGCCCATTTCGTGATGCAGCGCGTGACGACGCTATCGCCACTGACTGAGGCGGTGTCGGCACGCTACCATGCCACACATGACAAAGTGGTGCTGCTCGATCGGTTTGATTACGAGTTCAACTTCTACATGCGGTCGCCCAAGCTGGTGTATGTGGAAAGCGACTGGAGCCGCGATCGGAACGCGCCTGTTCCCGCATGGAAGGCCGATCTGCACGAAGCGGCAAGGTTCGACCCCGAGGCCGCGAGCCGGCTGCTGATCAGCCCTCAGGAACTCACTGAAAAGCTCTGCGAACGCCGCGTCGTCAATCTCTGGCTGATCGGGTCGCGCCGAGACGCGGAACGTCATCCTATACTGCTGGAAATGAATTCAATCCGGGGTCCGGGCGATGCCCGCGCATGGTATCTCGACGCGAGCACGGACCTGGTAGCTTGCAGCCCCCGGTCGCCCAACGATTGAAAGGTCCATGCAGACAGAGACTCACTCGAAAACCCGAATCGACGTCGTCGCCGATGATTTCGGCATGCATTCCGCCGTCGATGAGGCCATTGTTCTGCTTGCCTCTCGCGGCCGTCTGAGCGGAACGGGATGCCTGGTTGATGGCCCCTCGTTCGCAGACGGGGCCGGCAGTTTGCTGGCCAGCGGGCTGCAGTGCGGCTTGCATCTGAACTTCACTGAATCGTTCGGGGCTCGTGGCGTGTTCATGCCGCTAGGGGAGCTGCTGCGGGCCTGTTGGGGGCGTCGCCTCGACCCCGCAAGTATCCAGCGGCAGATTGCAAGCCAGCTCGATCGCTACGAGGCGGTCATGGGCCAGGCCCCGCAGTACGTCGACGGGCATCAGCATGTGCATCAGTTTCCGCAGATCCGTGAAATGCTTTTCGCCGAGCTGGAGCGCCGTTACCCTGCGGGACTGCCGCGTCCGTGGTTGCGCTCCACGCTGGCGGGGCGTCAAACGGGTGTGCCGGTGGGGCTCCGGTTCAAGGCCCACAGCATCGCGGCACTGGGCGGCCGCAGGCATGTGCGGCTCGCGTGCCGGCATGGCTTCGAGACAAATCGCCGCTTGCTGGGCGTTTATGATTTTCGGGGCGGAGCGCAGACCTACGAAGGCCTGCTTCAGTGCTGGCTCGAAGGTGCGCGTGCCGGCGATCTGATCATGTGCCACCCTGCTGTGCAGTCGGTTCCCGGCGACCCGCTCGGGGCGCAGCGCCAGGCAGAGTTCGAGGTATGGGCGAGCGACGCCACCGGAGCGCTGCTGGAGCGCCTGGGCGTGCAGATCAGTCGGCCGGAGGGGTGCCGCCCCCGGGGCCCAGTGCCCGCTGCATGAACACAACGTCGATCCATTGGCCGAACTTGTAGCCGGTGTCGGGTTGCGTGCCCACGTGGGCGAAGCCAAGATTGCGGTGTAGTGCTATCGAGCTCTGGTTCTGGGTGCCGGCGATCACCGCGATCATCTGCCGCCAGGGGCCCTGTTCGCAGCGTTCGATGAGGGCGCTGAGCAAGTCACGGCCGAGGCCCTTGCCCGATTCCCCGTCGGCGATGTAGATGGAATCTTCAACGGTGTAGCGGTAAGCGCGGCGTGGCCGGTAGGCAGAGGCATAGCAATAGCCCAGCACCCGGCCGTCGTGTTCGGCCACGAGCCAGGGCAGGCCAGCCTCACGTACTTTCTGCAGGCGTTGGGCCATTTCGTCGACGCTGGGCGGCGTTTCTTCGAAAGTGGCCGTGCTGGAGAGCACGTGGTGGGCGTAGATCTGTTGAATCTGCGGCACATCGTCGAGTGTGGCGTCGCGTATCGAGACATCCTCAGCCGTAGGCTGCGGATGGTCGGCTTGCGTGCCGGACAAGCCGGTCATACTATTTTCCATGAGACCCCCCAATATCGACTTATTATACGGAGTTACGCAGATGTCCCTGCCCATTCACCCACTAACCGATGCATTTGCGGTGGCGCCTCAACTGAGGCCCGACGACATGCAGGCCGTTGCCGACGCCGGATACAAGAGCGTGATCATCAACCGGCCCGATGGCGAGGGTGGTCCGGAGCAGCCGGCATCGGCCGATGTGATCGCTGCCGCCCGTGCGGCCGGTCTGGCCGTTGAATACCAGCCCGTCGTCAGCGGAGCCATGACGGCCGACGATGTCGCACGCTTCAAGCAACTGCTGAACGAACTGCCCGCGCCCGTCCTGGCGTATTGCCGCAGCGGCACGCGCTGCACCCATCTGTTTGCCGCCGCAACAGAAGCTTGATTTTCCTCAAGGGCAGCGTAAACGCTGATTACATCATAGGGCCATGAACGGCTAAGCTTCGATTACCAGAATCACATTCAGGGGCAACAGAATGTTCAAGAAGATACTCATTCCGACAGACGGCTCTCCGTTGTCGGCCCAAGCGGCCAACAAGGGCGTGTGTTTCGCACGCGAAATCGGTGCCGAGGTCGTCGCGCTTTACGTCACGCAGCCGTTCGCCGCAACGGTCGGCTTCGATGGCATGGCCGCTGCCTACGCCATCACCGACGAAGACTACGAAAAGACCGCCAACGAACAGGCGCAAAAGTACATCAAGCAGGTGCTTGATCGTGCCGAAACCGCCGGCGTGAAGGCCACGGGCAAGGTCGTTTCCAACTTCAATGTTGCCGACGGCATCGTTCAGGCAGCTGAAGAAGACGCCTGCGACCTGATCTTCATCGGTAGTCACGGCCGCAGCGGGCTGTCGCGTCTGCTGCTGGGCAGCGTCACCGTCAAGGTGCTCGGCCTGGCCAAGACCGCCACCCTGGTCTATCGGGTGAAAGAAGCCGGCTGATCCTGCTTTCCTTGCGCCGCGCGGGGCCACATTCGGGCTCGCGCGGCAGGCAAACCCTCTTTGGACGTATCATTGGTGTTTTCAACGTCCAACCCAGGGGGAGCCATGACCATAAAAATCGGTGACCGTATTCCCGACGGCACGCTGTACGAATACTACGACGAAGCCACCGACACCTGCGCGGTAGGCCCGAACGCGCATCGCGTTTCAGAACTGGCCAAGGGCAAGACCATTGCGCTTTTCGCGCTGCCCGGTGCCTTTACACCCACCTGCTCCGAAAAACATCTCCCCGGCTACCTTGAGCTGCACGACGCCCTGCGCGCGAAAGGCGTCGATGAGATCTGGTGTGTGGCGGTCAACGACGCCTTCGTCATGGGCGCCTGGGGGCGCGCACAGGGCGCGAACGGCAAGGTGCGCATGCTCGGCGACGGCAGCGGCGAATGGACCGGTAAGCTGGGGCTTGAGCTGGACCTCACTGCCCGCGGCATGGGCGTTCGCTGTCAACGCTTCTCGGCATTGTTGCGCGACGGTGTCGTCGAGCAGCTCGATGTCGAAGCGCCAGGAAAATTTGAAGTTTCCGACGCGGCCAGCATGCTGAGCCGGCTTTAAGTGCGGATGTGTTCCTGACGGGCGCGCCAAACGACGCGCCTTTCTTTTCTGCGGTGGGCGATGCTGAATACGATTGCGGCGTTTTCATCTCTTTTCCTGGCGACGCTCCTGCTACTGGTCGGTTCGGGGCTCTTCAACACCTACGTTGGCCTGCGCCTGACTGCAGCATCGGTCTCAGAGATCTGGGTAGGTTCGATCATCGCCGCCTATTACCTGGGTCTTGTGTTTGGCGCCCGGGTCGGGCACAAGCTGATCATCCGGGTGGGGCATATCCGTGCCTACGCCGCCACGGCAGCGGTGGTCACCGTGACCGTGCTGATCCAGGCGCTGATCGATTTCCTGCCCCTGTGGATCGCCCTGCGCTTCGTGGCCGGCATTGCCATGGTGACGCAGTTCATCGTGCTCGAGAGCTGGCTCAATGAGCAGACCGAAAATCACCTGCGCGGGCGAGTCTTTGCTTTCTACATGGTGTTCTCCAGCCTCGGCACCGTGCTGGGTCAGCTGTCGGTGGGCATCTTCCCCGCGCTCGATACCGCGCCGCTCATGTTCGTGGCTATCTGCTCCACGGCCTGCCTGATTCCTGTGGCGGTCACGCGGCGGGTCCACCCGGCCATTCAGGTGCCGGTGCCGATTCATTACCGCTACTACGTTTCCCGCGTGCCGATGTCCATGACCGTGCTCTTCATGGCGGGCATGATGTCGGGTGCCTTTTACGGCCTGGCGCCGGTATACGGTGTGGCGCAGGGCATGGATGCCGGGCAGGTTGCCGTGTTCGTGGCGGCTGCAGTGGCCAGTGGCCTGGTCTTCCAATGGCCGGTGGGCTGGCTGGCAGACCGTATCAGCAGGGTGGCGTTGATCCGCTTCAATGCGCTATTGCTGGCCGGGCTTACGCTGCCGTTATGGGGCTGGTGGCCAATGCCCTACGAAGTGCTCCTGGTGTTTTCTTGCCTGTTCGGCATCATTCTCTTCACCCTTTACCCGGTGGCCGCCGCCTTTGCGAACGACAACGTCGACCCCGACCGGCGGGTGGGCCTGAGCGCCATTCTTTACATGGTGTATGGCGTGGGTGCGTGTGCGGGGCCCCTGATCGTGGGTCTGCTGATGCGTCAGTTGCAGGCGGGCGTCTTCTTCGTGTTTGTGTCGGCATGTGCGGTGTTTCTCATCGTCTTCGTAAGGCCCCAGCGCATCAGCGGTACCTACCTCAGCCAGGACGCCCCCACCGAGTTCGTGCCCATGCCGGATTCCGTGCAGAACCCCAATGTTGTTCCGGCCCTCGACCCCCGTGTCGACACCGATATCGACATTTCCTTTGTGCCGCCGCCTGAGGAGCCGGCAGCGGGCGACGCAGAAGGCGACGCGACTGCGACGGATGGCACCGTGGCTGCTGGAGATGACGTGGGTGCTGGCGGAGACGTGGCTGCAGGTGGAGACGTGGCCGCGCCCGTTTCCCCTGCGCCAGTAGCGGCATCGACCCCAGCATCGCTCACCGAGGCAGCCGATCCGGCTGTCGCGTCGGCGGGGCTGGAAGCGCCTATTGATCACGATGCGGCCCAAGCGGAGGAGGCGGCGCCTTCCGGTGTAACTGTTGACGCCGGGCCTGCGCCAGAGCAGGTTATGACGGAGCCTGCGGCAGGGGTGACCGCGGCGGCGCAGGCAGACCCCACCGAACCGCCCCCGCACACGGAGGTGGTCGCTGCACACCCCGCACCGTCGGGAGGGCTCGGGCCCAGCGACCTTCGGGTCATCGCCGGCGGTGCAGCGCCCGAGCATGCCACGGGTGCTGCCGTGCCCGACCAGGGTGACTCAACGACCGCTACGCCGGATGTGGCTGAGCAGACGAGCCGAACCGAGACACCCCGTCCCTAACGCGGGAACAATATGAAAATGGCGAGGATCGCCAGGGCGACCCCGGCTGCATTGATCCAGTTGATGCGTTCGCGGAAGAATCCGGCGCCCACCAGGGTGCCCAGTGAGATCACGCCAATGTTCATGGCCGAGAACACCAGAGTCGGATTTTCTGAATAGACCTGGTGCGCACGCACATAGAAATAGATGTTGCCGAAGTTCAATAGGCCCAGTGCAAGGCCGGCGACAATGCTGCGCGAATTCCAGGCGGTTCGTCGCAGCAGCAGGTAGGCAAAACTCACGATCCCCGCCATCACGAACGCTCCAAGCAGCGTGGTGGGAAAGGCGGAACCCGTCTTGGCCATCTGCTTGAACAGGATATCGATCGTGCCGTAACCGAACCAGACGCCCATCAGCACCAATACGGTCATCAGTCCGCCGTGTGCCGAGGGGGCCTGGGAGTTGCGGTTACCGGGGCGCCACAGCAGGGCGGCGAGGGCCACCAATGCGATACCGATGCCGGTCAGCTTACCGGACGAGGCAGGCTCGCCGAAGATTGTGAATGCTGCGATCAATGGCAGCAGCAGCGACAGGCGCTGTGCCACGTCGCTCAACACGATGCCCGCCTGTTGCACCGCCTTTGCCATGATCAGGAAGACGCTGGGCAGCAGCAGGCCGAGCGCAATGAGCAGGGGCCAGGGGTCGGGATTGTTCAGCAGGGTGGCAGGTTTGGGCCCCAGCAGCATCCAGCAGAGCGAGCCTGCCATCACGTAATTGAAGGCAATGGCCTGGTCGACCTGAATATTTCGGCTGCGGGCAATCTTGAGCAGTACCGAAACAGCGACACTGCAGGAAATACTCAATATCAGCGTATACATGGTGCTCCCTCGATAACGGCGCTGATATTAGAGAGAGGGGCGCACGGCAGCAAACGGGTGGGCCACATTGGCCGGTGCCCAGAGCACTCGAGAATGCACTGTGTGCTGCTAAATGCTGCTAATTTCGTCCAACTACTCGTTTTGCCATACGCAGTTCGATGCGTGGCGCAATGTTTCTAATTGTTTCTGTCCCCGGTTCGGCGTGTCAACGATGCACGCGAATCGATGGAGAGTGGCCGATTGTGTGATCATTCGCCAGCGTGACGCCTCGCCGGGTTTAGCGCAGCGGTCAGGAATCACGCGCTCAAACGGAAAAAGCCTGACAGCGGTGAGCTATCAGGCTTTTGGAATTTTTGGCGGAGCGGACGGGGCTCGAACCCGCGACCCCCGGCGTGACAGGCCGGTATTCTAACCAACTGAACTACCGCTCCGCAGCGGTGTGCCAATATTACTTGGCGTCCCCTAGGGGATTCGAACCCCTGTACCCACCGTGAAAGGGTGGTGTCCTAGGCCTCTAGACGAAGGGGACCTGGAACAACAAGCTGCGAATTCTAGCATGAATCTTTTAGCTTGTGCAACTCGCACTTTCAGTGCGTCTTCGTTAGTGGTGGAGGTAAGCGGGATCGAACCGCTGACCTCTTGCATGCCATGCAAGCGCTCTCCCAGCTGAGCTATACCCCCGTTCCATACACACCTGCCATCTGCTTTGCTGCTGCCGTTTCGCTACTGCGTTTTCGGCTTTGGCGTTCGCTGTTTGCTTGTGTGTCTAGCGAAGAAACAGAATTATGCACGGTTTCTTTTTTGTGTGCAAGTCCTGTGTTGGGTTTGTGTGTGGTTTTAGTGTTCAATTTGATATTAATCAAATTGAGGCCCTCGGGGGCGTTACATCATGACGAAGTCATGAACAAATCAGAGCCCACATCGTTGCGTAGTACGCTTCCGCCGCGCCGTCTGCCCAGCGTCGGCATTGCGCAGAAGATCGGTGTGGTCTTCTTGGCGCTCTTGCTGATCGCTGCCGTCAACATCGTGTTGGTCGACAGCCTTACCCGCAAGTCAGACAGCGTGGCCGACACGGTCAACGTTGCGGGCAAGTTGCGCATGCTGGGTCAGCGCATTGCCCTGCAGGCCGTCTCTTCCACTCAGGGAGTGGGCGCCGGCGAACTCGAGGTGCGCCAGCTCATTTCCGACTTCGAGTCTGTGTTGTCGGCACTTGCCAACGGTGGCTATGTCTTCGGCCTCTATATAGAAGGGCTCTCGCCCCTGCACAAGGGGCGCATCGATGCGGTGCACGATCAGTGGTCGGTGTACCGGCAGGCCGTCTTGCGGCTTACGGGCGAGGTCGCTCGTCAACGCGGTGCGGCAGAGCTGGCCGGGGTAGTGGCGGCGCCGGTCGGTGTCGACTCCATGGTTGAAGAGGTCGTCAGTCATTCGGCGCGGCTCCTGGAACGCGCCGAGGCGCTCATGAGCGGCATACTCACCGACGTGCAGCTCATGCAGAGCCAGGTGCTCAATCGAATGTACCTGCTGCTGGCCGTCGACGCCCTGCTGATCCTTCTGGCCTTCATGGCGGTCCGACGGCAGATCGTGGTGCCACTGCGCGAGCTTTCGACTCATTGCGTCGAGCTGGCGCGTGGCAATTACAACACCCGCTTTCAGGTGTCCACGCAAGACGAGATCGGCCAGTTGGCGCAGGCGTTCAACGAGTCGGCGTGGCGCATAGGCACGCTGATCGAGCGCATCGAGAAAGACCGCTACGATCTTGAGCAGGCCGAAGCCATGTTCCGTGGCATTGCCGAAAACTCCATGGTGGGGGTTTACATTGCGCACAAGGGCCGGTTCCGCTACGTGAATGGCAAGCTGGCGGAGATGTTTGGTTATTCCCGCAGCGAAATGATCGAACAGGTGCCTGCCACACAGGTGTTTCCCGAGCCCCCTCCCGAGCAGATCGGTGAATCCGGCGCTCGTCAGCGCCTGATCGGCGAGGTGCCCGGCTTGTGGCTCGAACGCAAGGGTCGGCGCAAGGATGGTTCGCAGCTCGAGGTCGAGATCTTTGGCTCGCTCATGACACTTGGCGACGATTTGGTCACCATTGGCATTGCCATGGATATCACCCAGCGCAAGGAGGCAGAAGCCCAAGCCAGACTGGCGCTGCTCGTGCATCACAATTCAAGCGAGGCCATGGTGGTCACCGACCCCGATGGTCGTCTGATCAGCGTAAATCCGGCCTTTACCAAGATTACCGGCTACGAGGCCCACGAAGTGCTGGGCCAGCGCCTCAATATTCTCAGTTCGGGGCGCCATGGACAGGAATTCTTTCAAGACATGTGGGCGGCGATCGAAAGCAGCGGCACCTGGGAGGGCGACATCTGGAACCGCCGCAAGAACGGCGAAATCTATGCCGAACGCCTGATCATCAACACCAGTTACGACGACGACGGCTCGCCACGCTACCGTATTGGGCTGTTTTCCGATATCACCAAGCAGAAGGAGGCCGACGCCTACATCTGGCGGCAGGCCAATTATGACCAGCTCACCGGTCTGCCGAATCGCCAGCTGTTTCATGCCCGTCTCGAAAAGGAAATCGAACGGTCCCGCGTCACGGGGTTGCCGCTGGCGCTGGTGTACCTCGACCTCGACGACTTCAAGGAGCTGAATGATACGCTTGGCCACGCCGTGGGCGACAAGGTGCTGGCACAGGCGGCGCAACGCCTGGAGTCATGTCTGCCGCCCGATGACACCGTGGCGCGCCTGGGCGGCGATGAGTTTGTGTTCATCTTGAGCGGGCTCACTGATCTCGACGCCGTCGACCACATCTGCACCCTTGCCATGGATCGTCTCTCCGAGCCCTTTGCCGTTGCCGGTGAGCAGGCCGCCCTGTCGGCAAGCATGGGGATCACCTTCTACCCGTTCGACGGCGACACCATACGTGCGCTGCTTCAGAACGCCGACTTGGCGATGTATGCCGCAAAGGCCCGTGGCAAGCATCAGATTGCACGCTTCCTGCCCTCGATGCAGGCGCACATGACCATGCGTCGCGAACTTGCACGCGACCTCGGCCTGGCGTTGCAGGAAGAACAGTTCCTGCTGCTGTATCAACCCATTGTCGAGCTCGACACGGGCCGCATTTCCAAGGTTGAGTGCCTGGTGCGCTGGTCTCATCCGACCAAGGGAATGCTGGGCCCTGGCGTATTCGTGCCCTTTGCCGAAGACACCGGCAT
>JAEZGR010000231.1 GCA_023437255.1 Pseudomonadota bacterium
AGGCAGAAGTCAAGGCGGATCCACCCACCCGCAAGGTGGAAGTGATCACCACAGCGAGCCGGGAACAGATCGAAGCGGCCCTGCGGGAGGCCGACTTCCCGCCACAGGCGGCGTAAGAAGCGCCGCCCAGGCGGCGCATCAGACGGCTCAGGCTCCCTGTGAGGGCTCCTGCATCATGCGAATGATGCTCGAGAAATCTAGACGACCATTACCCGCACGGCTGTGCGCGGAATACAGCGCGTGGGCGAGTGCGCCCATGGGGGTGACGCCCTTGACCGCACGCACATTTTCCTGAGCCAGGCCCAGGTCCTTGAGCATGAGATCAACCCCGAAGCCGCCGGCATAGTTCTTGGAAGACGGCACGTTTTCCATCACACCGGGCATGGGGTTGTATTTCTCGAGCGCCCAGTTGCCGCCCGAGCTGCGACGCATGATCTCGGCCAGCACCTTGGGGTCGAGGCCGTTGGCCACACCCAATGACATGGCTTCGGAAGTACCGATCATGAGAATGCCAAGCAGCATGTTGTTGCAGATCTTGGCGGTCTGCCCTGCGCCCGCGTCGCCTGCGTGGAAGATGTTCGCACCCATTTTTTCAAGAATCGGGCGCGCCCGCTCGAAGTCGGCCTCTTTGCCACCCACGATGAAGGTGAGGGTTCCGGCAATGGCGCCGCCGGTTCCTCCGGACACCGGGGCATCAATCGCGGCGATGCCGCGCTTCTCGGCCTCGGCCGCCACCTTGCGTGAAGACTCGGCTGCGATGGTGCTGCAATCAATCAGCAGCGCCCCGGACTTCATTTGATCCAGCAGACCGTTTTCGCCCAGGTAGAGCTGTTCAACGTGCTGGCTGGCGGGCAGCATGCTGATCACCACTTCGGCGTCACGGGCCGCCGCGACCGCCGAATCGGCAATCGTCACGCCCTGTTCACGCAGCGCATCGCAACTTGCCGCGGAAATGTCATAGGCACTGAGCGTGAACCCCGCCTTGTGCAGATTCAGCGCCATGGGCCCGCCCATATTGCCCAGACCGATAAAAGCGATCTTCATGTTCTTGTCTCCGTCTGATTATTGGTTTTATTACTTCAGGCTGATGGTGGTGTTCACCGCATGCGCCACGGTGCTGTCGTCGAACCAGCGCTCGGTGACGGTCTTGGTCTGAGTGTAGAACAGGATCACCTGCTTGCCGTAGGGGCCCAGGTCGCCCAGCTTGGAAGCCCGTGAGCCAGAGAACGAGAAGAGCGGAACTGGTACGGGAATCGGCAGGTTGATCCCCACCTGGCCGACGTCGATCTCTTCACGGAAATGGTGTGCGGCGGCACCCGATTGCGTGAAGATGGCCGTACCGTTGCCATTCGGGTTGGCGTTGATGATTTCGATGGCCTCGTCGATATCGGCAGCGTCCATCACGCACAGCACCGGGCCAAAGATTTCCTGCTCGTAAATGGTCATGTCCGACTTCACGCCCGAGAAGATCGTGGGTCCGACGAAGTTGCCCTGTTCGTAGCCAGGCACCTGTGGGTTACGACCGTCGAGTTCGAGCGTTGCGCCTTCGGCCACACCCCGCTCGATCAGACCGACCACGCGGTCACGGGCAGCCTTCGAAATGAGCGGGCCGACATCGGTGCCCGGCTCGGTGCCCGCGCTGACCTTGAGCGTGCGTGCTTTTTCGACCAGATCGGGAATCCACTTGCGCGCCTCGCCGACCAGAATGGCCACGGACAGGGCCATGCAGCGCTGTCCCGCCGCACCGAAGGCCGCACCGGCCAGCGCGTTGAGCGTTTGCTCTTTGTTGGCATCAGGCATGATGATGGCGTGGTTCTTGGCACCCATCATGCACTGCACACGCTTGCCGGCAAGGCTGGCGCGGTTGTAGACGTGCGTGCCTACGCGAGTGGAACCCACGAAGCTGATCGCCTTGATATCCGTATGGTCACAAATGGCGTTAACCACCTCTTCGCCGCCATGCACCACGTTCAGCACGCCCGGCGGCACACCGGCTTCGTGTGCGAGTTCGACCAGACGCATGGTGACCATGGGATCCTGTTCGGAAGGCTTGAGCACGAATGTGTTGCCGCAGGCAATGGCCATCGGGAACATCCCCAGGGGAAGCATGGCGGGGAATTTGAACGGGGTGAGGCCCGCGCAGACGCCCAGCGGCTGCAAGACGGTATAGGTGTCGACGCCGCCAGCCACGTTATTGGCCAGTTCGCCCAGCTGCAACGTGCCGATGTTGGCAGCATGTTCCACCACTTCGAGGCCGCGGAACACATCGCCTTCGGCGTCAGGCAAGGTCTTGCCCTGCTCGCGCGACAGGAGCAGCGCCAGCTCACTCATGTTTTCGCGAATGAGTTGCTGCAGCTTCAGGAAGATGCGGGCACGGTTGCCAATGGGGGTCTTGCGCCAGGTCTTGAATGCCGCCTTTGCGCTGGCCACGGCCGCATCGACTTCTTCAGGGGTGGCAAACGGCACGCGCGCGAGCACTTCCTGAGTCGCGGGATTCACGACATCGCGCCATTGATTGCTGCGGGACTCGACAAGTTTTCCGTCGATAAGCAACTTGACGGTGGGAACGTTCTGCACGAACTGGTTTTCGCCTTGCGTGGCGAGGGCGGCGTTGCTGGTCATGGTTGTCTCCGTAATGCTTGTGAATGGGCGCAATTCGAGTGCGTCGTATGGATTGATGCTAGCTTTGCAAAACTGCATAATCAAGAGCCAATTTCGCGCAGTGGTTTTGCATAAATACACAGGAGGCAGGGGTGGACTGGGACAATCTGCGCTATTTTCTGGAGCTTTCCCGTGCCGGGACGCTCACGGCTGCAGCGCGACGCCTGGGGGTGGATCACACCACCGTGGCGCGTCGCATTCAGGCACTCGAGCGTGGCATGGGCACGCAGCTGTTTCTGCGTGAAGCCAGCGGACATCGCCTGACCGAGGCCGGCCGTCGCCTGATGCCGCAGGTCGAAGACATGGAGGCCTCGTACCGGAAACTCGAGTTCTCGTCGCCGCCCGCAACGCAGGAGGAACTGGCCGGCGTGGTTCGCGTGGGGGTCACCGAGGCCTTCAGCACCGTCATTCTGGCGCCAGCGCTGGCCACGTTTGCGCAGCAGCATCCTCGCCTCGTGATTGATCTGCTGGCGCTGCCGCGCCAAGTGAACCTCTCGAGGCGCGAAGCCGATATCGTGATCTCGCTCGAACGCCCCGCCCGCGGCCCCGTGATGACCACCCGGCTGTGCGATTACACCCTGCATCTGTATGCAGCCAAGCAGTACCTCAAGAAGCATCCGCCCATTCGCAACCTCGATGACCTGCAGGGTTTGAGCTTCATCGGCTACGTGGAGGACCTGCTCTTTTCAAAGGAGTTGCAGTATCTCGATGATGCACATCGGCCGGAGCGCATCGCCCTGCGCAGCACAAGCCTGCTGGCTCAATACCAGGCCACCCGCGCGGCCGCCGGGGTGGCAGTGCTGCCGGCATTCGTCGCCGAGCATGACCCGCTACTTGAACGCGTGCTACCGGGGCAGGTACGTTTCATACGTCGGTTCTGGATGTCGATGCCCAGTGAAAATCGGCCGCTTCCCCGCATGAAAGCCGTGTGGGATCTGATCCGCGACACTGTCGAAGCGAATCAGACACTGCTCATGCCAGAATAGGCGAGGCTGTGAGCAAACCGGCGAGTAAATCAGCGGGATGCATCAGATCGCGCCCCGTGTGCGCAAGGACGCTATCAACGCTTCAGACAAGCCCAATTCCTGCAGTATGGACAGCGTGTGCTGACCCAGCGCAGGCACCCCCTCCATGCGCGGCGAATATCCACTGTTGTTCGCGGGCGGCAACAGGGCGGGAATCTCGCCGTTTGGCGTATCCACCGTCACCCAGCGCTCCCGCGCATGTAGCTGTGGATGCGCCCACACCGCCGCCATGTCGTTCACGCGGGCGTTAGCAATTTTTACGGCGTCCAGCCGCTCCACCACCTGCTGGGCGCTCAGCGCTGAAAAGACCTCGTGAATGATGGCCTGCAATTCGCTACGGTGAGCCACGCGTTGCGAGTTCGACGAAAAGCGAGCGTCGGTTGCCAGCTCGGGGCGCTGCAGTACCCCTTCGCAGAAGGCCCGCCATTCGCGCTCGTTCTGCAGTCCCAGCATCACCGACACGCCGTCCCCCGCGCGGAACGGGCCATAGGGGTAGATCGTGGCATGTGAAGCGCCCGCGCGCTGCGGCGGTGAGGCGCCATCGAACGCGTAGTACATCGGGAATCCCATCCACTCCACCATGCCTTCGAGCATCGAGACCTCGACTCGGCTGCCCACGCCCGTCTTTCCCCGTTGCAGCAGCGCCGCCAGAATGCCGCTGTACGCGTACATGCCTGCCGCAATGTCGGCAATCGAGCAGCCCGCCTTGGCCGGTTCGTCGGCGCTGCCTGTCACTGAAAGAAAACCCGATTCGCTCTGAATCAAAAGGTCGTATGCCTTCTTGTCGCGATAAGGCCCGTCGTCACCGTAGCCGGAAATATCGCAAACGATGAGACGGGGATGCGACGCCTTCAGCGCCTCGAACGACAGCCCCATGCGGGCAGTCGCGCCGGGCGCCAGGTTCTGCACAAGGACGTCGGCTTCGGCCAGCAGGGTGTCAAGCACACGCCTGGCGTCGGGGTGCTTCAAGTCAAGCGTGAGACTTTCCTTGGAGCGATTGGTCCAGACGAAGTGCGATGACAACCCTTGCACGCGCTCGTCGTAAGCGCGCGCAAAGTCGCCTGTTCCCGGGCGCTCGATCTTGATGACCCGCGCACCCAGGTCGGCCAGCTGACGCGTGCAGAAGGGTGCCGCAATGGCGTGTTCGAGGGTAACGACAGTAATGCCGTCGAGTGGACGTGACATGCGAGAGACCCCTGATCAGAACGAGCGCGGCAGACCCAGCACGTGTTCGGCTATGTAGGAAAAAATGAGGTTGGTCGAAATAGGCGCGACCTGATAAAGGCGCGTTTCCCGGAACTTGCGCTCGATGTCGTATTCGTTGGCAAAGCCGAAGCCGCCGTAGGTTTGAAGGCAGACGTTGGCCGCCTCCCAGCTG
>JAEZGR010000251.1 GCA_023437255.1 Pseudomonadota bacterium
CGCGCCGCCCCCGCCCTTGATCATGTTCAGGCTGTGATCGATTTCGTCGGCGCCGTCGACGTAAATCGGCATGTCAGTGACATCGTTCAGATCGAGCACCTCGATACCCAGCGCACGCATGCGCTGCGTGCTGCGCTCGGAACTCGAAACGGCCGCACGAAACCGGTCGCGATACTCGGCGATGGCATCGATGAAAAGGTCGACAGTAGAGCCCGTCCCGACACCCAGCACGGAATCGGGTTGCAGGCAGGTCACCGCATACTCGGCGGCGGCCTGGGCAACATTGCGCTTGAGTTCGTCTTGGCTAAGCATGGCTATATCCGTTAGTTCAGTTCAATCAATGGCCGGGGACGCCCCGGCAGTATTCGTCACGCACCCGTGCGTTCGAGAAACTTCTTCTCGGTGAAGCCCACTGTCACCGAGCCGTCGGGCCACACCACCAGGGGACGTCGCACCAGGGCGGGAAACTCTGCGATCAGGGCCTGCCACTGCGCATCAGACCCGGGCGTCTTGCGCTCATCCGGCAGATTACGCCAAGTCATCGAGGCGCGGTTCACCAGTTTTTCCCAACCACCCAGTTCGGCGCTCCAGCGCGCCAGGTCGCCCGCCGGCAACGGATGCTCACGGTAGTCGGTGAACACGGCCGGCAGACCGCGTTCCTGCAGCCACTGACGCGCCTTGACGCAGGTGCTGCACTTGGTCAGGCCATACATGTGGATCTGAGCGTCAGTCATGTCGAAACACCTTTCCTATTCTGTATGCGATTGGCGATCACCACGAACACGGCGACCAGCAACATGAAGAGGGTCGCCAGCGCGTTGATCTCGGGCTTGAGACCCAGGCGCACCCGCGAAAACACTTCGAGCGGCAGTGTCGTGTACCCCGGCCCGGTCAGGAAGGAAGCGATCACCACGTCATCAAGCGAGAGCGTGAAGGCCAGCAACCAGGCCGCAACGAGCGCCGGGGCGATGAGCGGCAGCACGATCTGGAAGAAGACCTTGATGGGTGAAGCGCCGAGGTCCAGGGCAGCCTCTTCGAGCGAGCGGTCGAGATCGCGCACGCGCGACTGGATGATGACCGAAACATAGGCCATGCCGAGAATCACGTGCCCCACCCAGATCGTGAAGGCGCCGTTGCTGCCTTCCCAGCCCAGCAGATCGCTCAGTTCAACGAACATGAGCAGCAGCGAGATGCCCAGCACCACTTCCGGAATCACAAGCGGTGCACTCACCAGGCCGACGAACAGCGGGAACCCCCTGAAGCGGCCCATGCGCGCAAGCACATAGCCCGCCCAGGTACCCACGATCACCGCTGCGGTTGCCGTGAAGGCGGCAATGATGAGCGACAGGCGGGCCGCCTCGAGCAAGGCACGGTCTTGAAAGAGCTCGTGATACCAGCGCAGGGAAAAGCCTGTCCAGGTCGTCATCATGGCTGAGTCGTTGAACGACAGCACCATGAGCACCAGAATAGGCACGTACAAAAAGGCGTAGCCGATGCCCAGAAACACGGCACGCAGGCGGGGATCGGGCTTGGTCATTGGCGTCGCCCTCCCCGGTTGCCGAGCTGGCGGACCTGGCCATACTGGAACAGCACCATGGGCACGAGCAGCAGGAGCACCATCACGCAGGTCACGGCGGCGGCCATGGGCCAGTCACTGTTGTTGAAGAATTCGGTCCACATGACCCGGCCGATCATGAGCGTGTCGGCCCCCCCGAGCATCTCGGGAATCACGAACTCACCCACCGAAGGAATGAACACCAGCATCGCGCCTGCCACCACGCCCGGCATCGACAAGGGCAGCACCACCGAAACAAAGGCCGACCACGGACGCGCGCCCAGGTCATAGGCCGCTTCAAGCAGACGGGTGTCGAGCTTCACGAGATTGGCGTATAGCGGGAGTATGAAGAACGGCAGATACGCATACACCAGGCCGATATACACAGCCAGATCGGTGCGGTAGATCTCGAGCGGCTGGTCAATCAGGCCGAACGACATCAGCAGGTTGTTCAACAGGCCGTCGTTGCGCAAGATGCCGATCCACGCGTACACCCGAAGCAGCAGAGACGTCCAGAACGGCAGAATCACACCGATCAGCAGCAGATTGCGCACCGCCGGTTCCGAACGCGCTATGTAATAGGCCATGGGATAGCCGATCAGCACGCAACACACGGTTGTGATCGCCGCCATCTTCACGCTGTGCAGATAAGTGTCGACATACAGGCTGTCGCTGAACAACAGCGCATAGCCGCGCAGATTCAACACCACGCTGAGCGTCTGGTCGCTGAACTCCGCCAGCGACGTGTAGGGCGGCACGCCGAACTGCAAATCCGCAAAGCTGATCTTCAGGACCAGCAGGAACGGCAGCAAAAGGAACAGAATGAGCCAGACGAAGGGTGGCGCAATGGTGAAGATGCGCCGCCAGGAGACAGGACCGTGCAGCATGTCGAGCCTCATGACGGCAGCACGGTGGCGCTGTCGTCGGACCAGGCGATATACACCTCCTCGTCGATCGCCGGCGCGTCGTCTTGAACCATGGCCAGGCGCGGCACCGACGCCTCGACCAGCATTCCCGAATCGAGGCGGATCTGGTAGCGCGCGTAGCTGCCCATCCAGGCCATGTGGCTGACCACGCCGTGGCTCCAGTTCACATCACCCGCGGGCTGCTCGCGGTGGACCCGGATGCGCTCGGGCCGGATCGACACGTACACTTCCATGCCCAGCGGTTCGCTGACGCCATGGTCGACATATAACGGCCGACTGAGCTGCTCGCTCTCGATCTGGACATGGTCGGGCTCGTCGATCGTGATCGTGCCGCTGAACAGGTTGGTCGAACCCACGAAGCCCGCCACAAAGCGCGAATTCGGGAAATCATAGACTTCCTGAGGCGTTCCGCACTGCACGATCTGCCCTTCCGACATGACCGCCATGCGATGCGCCATGGTCATCGCCTCTTCCTGATCGTGCGTGACCATGATGCAGGTGACGCCGACCTTGTCGAGAATCTTCACCAGTTCGATCTGCGTCTTCTGACGGATCTGCTTGTCGAGCGCCGACATGGGCTCATCGAGCAGCAGCAGCTTGGGCCGCTTGACGAGGCTACGGGCCAGGGCCACCCGCTGCTGCTGACCGCCGGAGAGCTGGCCCGGCTTGCGACGCGCATAGGCGCCCATCTGAACAAGATCGAGCGCCTCGTAAACGCGAGCATGGATCTCGTTGCGGGGCACCCCTTCCTGCTTCAGGCCAAAAGCCACGTTGGCTTCGACCGTCATGTGCGGGAACAGCGCATACGACTGGAACATCATGTTCACCGGCCGCTTGTAGGGCGGCAGGAGTGTGATGTCTTCGTTATCGAGGAGAATGCGACCCGAAGTCGCCTCCTCGAATCCGGCCAGCATGCGCAACAGGGTCGACTTGCCACAACCCGAACTGCCCAGCAGCGCGAAGATCTCCTGGCGACCGACCGAGAGGCTCAGCGATTGCACGGCCACCACGTCGCCGTAGATCTTCACGACGTCTTCAATACGGACGAACTCGTCCGCGGCTCCCGACCAGGAGACCCCGGGGCGAACATCATTCATGGTGTCTAGCGCCCTGTCTTGAGCTCGTTCCACATGCGGCTCAACTCACGTTGCAGGCGCAGCGACTGGGGCTTGATGACGAACAGTGAGCGGGTGACGTCCTCATCCGGATAGATCATGGGGTTGTCGGCCACTTCCTTGACGACGTGCTTGCGCGCTTCCTTGTTCGCGTTCGGATAGAACATGGTGTTCGTGATCGCCGCGTGCACTTCGGGCGTTTCGATATAGTTGATGAACGCATGGGCGGCATCGACATTGCGGGCATCTTTGGGAATCGCCATGGTGTCGAACCAGACCGGGGCGCCGCCATCGGGAATGTAATAGTCGATCTCGTAGTTGCGGCCGGCTTCGCGCGCACGCGCGCTGGAAATCATGACGTCGCCCGAGAACCCGTAAACCATGCACAGATCACCCGCCGCGAGTTCGTCGATGTAGCCAGACGAGCTGAACTGGCGGATGTAGGGGCGGATCGACTTCAGCACTTCGAGCGCCTCGCGGTAATCGGCCACGTTTTCGCTGTTGGGATCCTTGCCCAGATAGTGCAGCACGGCCGGAAACACCTGCGCCGCTTCGTCGAGGATGGAAATGCCGCAACTCTTGAGCTTTTCGGCGTTCTCCGGCTTGAACAGCATGTCCCAGCTGCCCAGGTTCACGTCGGCGCCCATGATTTCGCGCACACGGGTCACGTTGTAACCCAGGCCATTGGTGCCATAGCCCCAGGGAACCAGGTACTCATTCCCGGGGTCGACTGTGGCCACCACTTCCATGATTGCCGGGTCAAGGTACTTCCAGTTTGGAATCTTGGATTTGTCGAGCTTCTGGAAAAGACCGCCCTCGATCTGGCGTGCCGCATAGTTCGTGGACGGCACCACGACGTCGAAGCCGGACTTGCCCGTGAGCAGGCGCGCCTGCAGAGCGTCGTTGCTGTCGTAGACGCTGTAATTGACCTTGATGCCGGTCGCTTTCTCGAAACCCGAGATCGTGTCGGGAGCCGTGTACTCAGCCCAGTTGTATACGTTGACCTCCTGGTTCTGGGCTGCGGCCGAAACCGTCGCCGCTGCCAGGGCCAGGCCGAGTGCGGACCGCACAGCCATGCTGAATTTCATCTGCCAGTCTCCCGGGACAAAACTCAAAAAAGTCGAGTTAATGTGAATTCTGACGACTACATGCCTACCTCACGCGTCAGTCGCGTGTAGTGTCGATTGAGGTCGTCCCACCAGGTAATGCCCTGCGCACCAGCCACCTTGGCCAGCGATCTGCGCAAGCGCAGCAAATTGGCACTGCGCCGTTCTAGCGAAAGCACCATGCGCCGGGCCTTGTCAAAATCGATCAGCCACGCCCGGCCCTCTTTGTCGAGCAGAATATTGTACGCATTCAAATCAGCGTGCCACACGCCTTGCTCATGCATCGCGTAGATTGCGCGCGCAACCTGTTCACTATCTGCAACATCCAGGCAGGAAGCCAGGGCCGAGACCTCGTGAAGTCGCTCCACGATCAACGCCGCGCGGTAGGTCAGCCCATGCTTCCAGACGATCGCGGCGAGTGGTCGCGGCACCGGCAACCCGGCCTCGTAGAGCATGCGCAACACATCGAACTCGTTCAGGCTGCGGGCATGGGACAGCCCCATAAACACGTAGTGCCTGGAAGACACTTTGGCAGCCAGACCGCCCCGCCGATAATGACGCAGCACGGCATCATGCGAGCCGCAGCGCACATACCAGGCGGCCTGGCGCCCCCCTTCGCTCACCGGCCGAGCGTCGAGCGCAGCATGCCCCGGGTCGAACAGGCCCACGTGCGGCTGGGTGATGACACTGGCGTCATAACGCATGAAGGCATTGCCAGATGCCAGCTCTTTGACTACGAACGGACGCCTCATGTCACTTCTCTCAGGGTTGTCAGGGGAGAAACGCGCAGCACGCCCGCCAGCGCAAATCGCCCTGCCAACAGTGCCGCCGCGACACCGCCGGCCACGCCGGCCGGCCACGGCCACCAGACCGAGACCAGCTCGACCTGCAACACACGATCCGCCAGGACCCACGCAAGCGAGATGGATGCCGCGGCCGCCAACACCCCGGCGATGGCGCCACTCAACAGCAGCTCTCTCAGCAGCGCCGCACGCAACAAACCGGCACGCGCGCCAAGCGCCCGCATCACGGCCACCTCATGCATGCGCTCGTCGCGCGTGGCATGCAGCGCTGCCGCCAGCACAAGCACCCCTGCCGCGAGCGTGAAGGCAAAAAGCAGCTGCACCGCCGTGACCGTGCGTTCGAGCATCACACGCACCTGCGCCACAATGACGCCGATATCGAAGACCGTGACATTGGAATACGCCTGCACGATCTCGGTCTTGAGCCGCTCGTGCTCGGGCGGGATATGCAGCGAGGTCAGATAGCTCGCCGACGCATCGGGCAGCGCCGATGGACTGAGCAACGCAAAGAAATTCACTTCGAAGGAATCCCAGCGCACGCGGCGCAGACCGCTCACCGTCACGTCAACCTGGCGCCCCGCCACATCAAAACGCATCACATCGCCCACCCCCACCTGCAGCGACTCGGCGATGCCCACCTCGAGCGAGAGCTCTGCGGCGTCGGGGTTGAGCCAGCGCCCCGCCACCAGCGCATTGCTGTCGGGCAGCCGCTCGGCCACACTCAGATTGAACTCACGGTCGGCGAGCCGCTGCGCCCGCTCGTCGGTGTAATCGTCGGGGTGCACCGGACGGCCGTTGATGGACACGAGCCGTGCCCGCACCATGGGATGCAAGTCGGGACGCGGCAACCCGACCTGAACGACCATGTCGCTGACGGGACCCCGTTGCTCCGGCTGTATATTGATGAGAAAGGTGTTGGGCGCATCGGGCGGCAGGCTTTGTTGCCAGCTGTGCAGCAAATCTCCCCGCAGAATTCCCAGCAAGAGCAAAAGCATGAGCCCCAACGCCAGCGAACACAACTGTACCAGCGTGAGTCCGCGCCGCCGGGCCATTCCTTTCAGGGCGAACTGCCACGCCAGGCCACCCCCTTCGCGAGAACGCAGGCGGCTCAAGCACCAAAGCAACACGAAGCCCGCCAACGCAAACACGGCAAAAGCAGCGACGAACCCCAGCACGAGGGTCAGGCTGGTTGCCACTTCGCCCGATGACCAGACGATCAGCGCCAGAAACGCCATGGCCGCCAGCGCATACGCGGGCCAGCGCCGCCGCGCACCGGACGCCTGGGCGTCACGCCGCAAGACCCGGGCCGGGGGTACGTGGCGCAATGCCGCAAGCGGCGGCAGTGCGAAACCCAGCAGCAACAGGCAGCCGCTGGCCCACCCTTGCACGGCGGGCAGCCAGCCGGGTGGTGGCAACGCCGTGTCGATCCAGCCCGCCAGCATCCCCACCAAACCGTGATGCGCGACATACCCCAACGCAATACCCGCGCTCGAGCCCGCGATCGCGACCAGGGCGAACTCCACCCATAGGACGCCCAGCAGCAGGCTGCGGCTCGCACCCAGACAGCGAAGAATGGCGATGCCGTCAGTATGGCGTCGCGTGTACTGACGCGCTGCCAGTGCCACCGCGATCGCTGCGACCAATACCGCCATCAAGGCCACCAGCACCAGGAATCGTTCTGCTCGCTCCAGCACCCGAGTCACTTCCGGGCGGCTGTCCTCGAGCGTGCTGAGCCGCTGGCCGCGTTCGAGCCGTGGCTCCAGCCATTGTCGATAGGCCTTCACGACGCCGGGTTCCCCGGCGACCAGCAAATGATGACGTACCCGGCTGCCCGGCCCGAGCAAACCGCTGGCCGGAATATCGGCCAGGTTCATCAGGAGCCGGGGCGCCAGGTTCACGAACTGCGTGCCCCGATCAGGCTCATGCAGGATCACGGCGGTCACTTCCAGGTGGAGTTCACCCACTTCGAGCCGATTGCCCGTCGTGGCGCCCAGGGTGGCGAGCACCGCATTGTCGACCCACACGGTGCCGGGTTCGGGCCCGCTCGCCACCGCAGTGCCGGGCTGCGTCGCCGAAGGCGCCACCTGAAGGGCGCCACGCAATGGATACCCTTCATCGACAGCCTTAAGCGACACCAGCGTGCCTGCCTCGCCATGCATGGCCATCGAGGGGAACTGAACAGTATGGCTCACGGCAAGGCCGCGGCGCCGCGCCTCGGCCGTGAATGCATCAGGGAACGGGTTGCCCGATCTGAGCACCAGATCGCCGCCCAGCATCTGGGCCGCGTCACGCTCGAGCACCTGCCCTGCACGGTCGGCAAGAAAGCCCACACTGGTGATGGCCGCCACCCCGATCATGAGCGCCAGCAACAACAAGCGCAATTCGCCGGCGCGCCAGTCACGCACAAAGGCCTGCAGGCCCAGACGCAGAAAGGTGGGCATGGCTGAAACGATCATCAAGTGCCGAGTAAAAGAAGAATCATGATGATCAAGAGCATACAGGCAAATGTAAGCTTGAGCCGCAGCTCAGGCAGACTATAGGCCAGCCGCACGCCATAGGGCACCATCACCAGGCTCCCCAGGCCCATTGCGGCGCCCACGATCCAGTTCGCCTGACCGTGCGACCCATAAGTGAGCATCGCGACGATGGTGCCCGGAATGATCATGGTGAGCCCCAGACCCTGAGCCCGCGTCTGCGAGAGACCGAACCACGTGGTGAGCAACGGCACAACCCCCACGGAGCCACCCACGCCGAAAACCCCACTGGTGAGGCCCGCCAGGCAACCGATCAGGGCGTACCAGACCGGATGGAAGGTCTTGGGGGAGGCAGGGGCGGATGCGGCCTTGTCGGCAACACCGGACCCCACATTGCGTCGCCGGCCGCGTTTGAACGTCTGGTAGAAATAAAAGCAGGCGATCCAGAAAACGAAGCCGGCATACACCTGTCGAAGCAGAATCGGATCAGCGCCCAGCGCCAGACGCGCACCCACCCAGGTGAAGCAGATGGCGGTGAGGGCGCTCACGGTGGCCGCCTTGCGATCGATGGGTTCGCGCTGGTTGTACTTGCGCACCGTCATGAGTATGGCGGGCAGCACCATGATCAGGGAGGTGCCCTGCGCCATCTGCTGCTCCATGCCGAAGACCAGTCCCAACAGTGGAATGGCCAGCAAGCCGCCGCCGATGCCCAGCACCCCGCCGACGAAGCCTATCGTCGCCCCCGCCATCAGGCATGCCGCCACCAGTAGCACCAGCTCCACAATTCACCTTCCTGCCTGTGCGGCAGTGCTGCATAACCCTCTAGCGCAAGCGATCCATCGCGGCATCGATGCGGTCCAGAGGCACGATTTCAAGACCCTCGATAGGCTGACGCGGCGCATTGGCCCGGGGAATGAGCGCCATGCTGAAGCCCAGCTTGGCGGCCTCCTTGAGACGCTCCTGACCCCGGACCGCAGGCCGGATCTCGCCGGCCAGACCCACTTCACCAAAGGCCACCAGGCCACGCGGCAGGGGACGGTCACGCAGCGAAGACATGATCGCAAGCAACACCGGCAGGTCGGCCGCAGGCTCGGCGATCTTCACCCCGCCCACCGCATTGACGAAGACATCCTGATCAAAGGTAGCCACGCCCGCGTGCCGATGCAGCACCGCCAGCAGCATGGCGAGGCGCGTTCCCTCGACACCCACGGTGAGGCGCCGCGGATTGGGCACGTGCGCGGTGTCGACCAGGGCCTGCACCTCCACCAGCAAGGGCCGGCTGCCTTCCTGCGTGGCCATGATGCACGAGCCCGCCACGTTCTCGTCGTGCTGCGACAGGAACAGAGCCGAGGGATTGTTCACGCCGCGCAAGCCGCGGTCGGTCATGGCGAACACGCCCAGTTCATTGACCGCACCGAAGCGGTTTTTGAAGGCGCGAATCAGCCGGTACGAGGAATGCGTGTCACCCTCGAAATACAACACGGTATCGACAATGTGTTCGAGGACGCGCGGCCCCGCCAGCGTGCCGTCTTTGGTGACGTGGCCGATGAACACCAGCGTGACGCCACTCTGCTTGGCGAGGCGCGTGAGCTGCGCCGCGCATTCCCTGACCTGAGACACGGAGCCGGGGGCTGCCGTAAGCGCGCCGGAATAAAGGGTTTGAATGGAATCGATGACCGCGACAGCCGGCTTCTGCACGGAGATCGCCTCCATGACCGCTTCCAGGCGGATTTCGGCCAGCAGGCGCGTACCCTGTGTCGGGAGATCGAGACGTCGTGCACGCAGCGCCACCTGCTCGGCGGATTCCTCGCCGGTCACGTATAGCACAGGGACCACCGGTGCCAACGACACCAGCGCTTGCAGCAGCAGCGTGGATTTCCCGATGCCCGGGTCTCCGCCGATCAGCACGACCGAGCCCGGGACCAGGCCACCGCCCAGCACCCGGTCAAACTCGGCAATGCCCGTAGGCTGACGCGGCAATTCACGCGCTTCGATGTCGGCGAGTTCCTGTACCGGGGAACTGCCGGCCAGCGGCGCAAAGCGGTGGGGCGGCACGGCGGCCGCGACAGATTCTCTAAGCGTGTTCCACGCTCCGCAATGCGGGCACTTGCCCAGCCATTTGGCTGATGTGCCTCCGCATTCGGAGCAGACGTACTGGCTGCGTGCTGCCTTGGCCATGCGCGGCTCAGTGGTGACCGGGCACGGAGTAGCCGCCGTCGACGCCCAGCACCTGACCTGTGATGAACGCCGCGTCACCGGAGAGCAGGAAGGCGACCACACCGGCGATCTCATCCGGGCGTGCGAAACGCCCCATTGGCACGCCCGCCAGGACGCGCCGCTCTTCATCGCTGCCGACGGGGTGTACCGCGCGAAACGCCTCGGTTTCGACTGGGCCTGGCGAAACGGCGTTCACTGTAACGTTATAGGGCGCGAGTTCCAGCGCCCATGTGCGCGTGCAGGCAATGAGTGCCTGTTTGGCGGCACCATAGCTCGTATGCCCGGCGGATCCCAGCCCGAGATGGCCACAGACATTCACGATGCGACCATCGCGACGAGCCTTCATGGACGGGGCAAACGCCTGGGTGACCTGCACGGCCACACGAACGTTGATGTCGAATGCTTCGTACAACTGGGCCAGTTCGATCTCGCCCAGCTCGGCGTGCGCCAGCAGGCCGACATTGTTGACGACGCCGTCGACCGGGTATTTTTCGCGGATCACGCGCAGCACTTCTTCGGTTTCACCGGCATTGGACAGATCGCAGGGGTACAAATACCCCGGGAAGTCGATCTCCTGTGTCTGGCGCGCCAGACCCACAACGTGGCAGCCCTGATCGGCCAGCCGCTGGCTGACCGCCCAACCGATGCCTTTTGTGGCGCCTGTAACCAGAACACATTTGTCCTTCATCAGGATTCTCCTGCAAGCATGGCGTTGATGGATGCCCGTGACTTGGCCGACGACTGCGTTTCGACCGGCTGAATGTGGCGCGGTACTCGCGGCGCCAGCGCGCACAACAATTCGTACCCTACGGTGCCGGCAGCGAGCGCAACCTCGTCAACAGACGGACCACCCTCGCCCCACAGCACCACACGCGACCCGACACCCGCCTCGGGAATATCGGTGAGGTCGACGGCCAACATGTCCATGGAGACACGGCCCAGCAGCCGCGTGGACCGACCCGCCACCGTGACAGGTGTGCCGGTGCCGCAGTGCCGGGGGTAACCATCGGCGTAGCCACAGGCAACAATGCCCACGCGCGTGGGCTGATCGGCCGTGAAAAGATGACCATAGCCGACGCTGCCCCCTACGGGGCAATCCTGCACTCCGATGATGCGGGCCTCGAGCGTCATGACCGGGCGCAGGCCCAGATCTGCTGCGCTGCGGTCGGCAAAGGGCGAGGCACCATACAGGCAGATACCCGGCCTGACCCATTGGACGCGCTCGGCAGGCAGCTGCGGCCACAGCCCCTCGCTGAGCGTACCAGCGGAATTGCACACGCTCACCGGCCCATTCATGGCCGCCGCAAGCGAGCGGAAGATGCCCAGCTGTTCACGCGTGGCGTCGGGGTCATCGTCGGCGCGGGAGAAGTGCATCATGCTGCCCAGTTCGCCCACCATTCCCTGACGCTGCAGTGCCTCGAGCCGCTGCCATGCCGCCGGCGCACGTTGCGGCGCGAAACCCAGCCGGTTCATGCCCGTGTTGATCTTGAGATTGACGTTGATGGGCCGCGAGACCTTCGCCTGCTCGAGCATGCGCAACTGGTCCTCGCCGTGGACCGAAACGGTCAGCCCGTAAGTATCTACAACAGATATATCCGAGGGCTCGAAGAACCCTTCGAGCAACATAAGGGGACGTTGCCAGCCGGCTTCGCGGCAGGCCACCGCCTCATTCAGATCCAGCATGGCAAGACCGTCGGCTGCTGCGAATCCGGCCATGCCCTGCTCGAGCCCATGCCCGTATGCATTGGCCTTGATGACCGCCCACACCTTGGGTGCGTCGCGACCCGCCTGACGGGCCTGTTCCTGCAACTGCGATGTAACGCGCTGAAGATTGTGCTGCATGGCCGGAACCGAGAGGGTGGCCATTATTGGACGTGGCATTTGCTTCCTCGACTTGGATGACGGCACCGCCTGACCCTGCCAGGCAGACGCCTGCCGCATGCACGCGCCGCCGTCGGACCGCCAGTGCGAAGTCTAAACCACTTGCCGTGTGTTCGTTAAGACATCACACGGATACTCATGACACCCCGCTGCTCCCTGGCACCCGGCTTATACTCTGCCGGTCATGGCCGTCGACCACTACGAGAACTTCCCCGTCGCCTCACTGTTGCTGCCCCGTCCGCTGCGTGCGGCGGTGCGCGACATCTATCGGTTCGCCCGCACCGCAGATGACATTGCCGACGAGGGTGACGCCACACCGCAAGCGCGACTGGCAGCTCTGGCTGAATACCACGCGGCGCTGCGCCAGTTCGATGCAGCACCCGCGACGCGCGGCCGTCTGCCGCATGCGCACATATTCGAACCCCTGGAAGCCACCGTGCACCGCCACGCGCTACCGGTGAGTCTGTTGCACGATCTCTTGTCAGCCTTTGAACAGGATATCGTGAAGCATCGTTATGAAAACGATGCGGAATTACTGGACTATTGCCGGCGTTCGGCCAACCCGGTGGGTCGCCTGCTGTTGCACCTGTACGGTTGCGCCGACCCCGCCAACCTGCAGCACTCCGACGCCATCTGCACCGGCCTTCAACTGACCAACTTCTGGCAGGACGTTGCCGTCGACTGGCATAAGGGCCGGGTCTACCTGCCCCGCGACGCGCTCGAAGGCCACGGTGTGTCGGAGGCCTGGATCGGCCGTTGTGCCGTGGCCGGGCGCCTCCCGTCTGAAACCGGCCCTGACAGCGATTCCGAAGCTCTGACAGCCTGGCGTGCGTTGATGCGAGAACAGGTGAAACAGGCGCGCGGGTTGCTGCTCGCAGGCCGCCCCCTGATTCGAGGGGTACCTTGGCGGGCCGGCATGGAGCTGCGCCTCGTCATTCAGGGCGGGCTAACCATACTGGAGCGGCTTGACCAATTAAACTATGACGTCTTCGAGCGACGTCCTGTCCTGCGCCCCGCCGACTGGCTGCGCATGGCGCTGAGATCCTTCTTTACATGAGCCCCGACCAATACTGCCAAGAGAAGGCCGCGCGTAGCGGCTCCAGTTTCTACTACGCCTTCCTGTTTCTGCCTCCGGAACGGCGCCGCGCCATTACAGCGCTGTACGCCTTCTGCCGCGAAGTCGATGACGTGGTGGACGAATGCACCGAGTCCTCGGTCGCGCGCATGAAGCTCGCATGGTGGCGCACGCAGGTCGACGCCCTCTTCCGGGGTCACGCCGAGCATCCGGTCATGAAGGCATTGGCGCCCCATGTCGAGGTTTACGGAATCACCGACCGACAGCTCTATGCCGTGATCGAAGGCATGGAAATGGATCTCGACCAGCTGCGCTACCCCGACTGGAAATCGCTGAGCAAGTACTGCTGGCATGCCGCGGGGGTGGTGGGCGAGATGTCGGCTCGCATTTTCGGCCCGGTCACCCCGGCCACGCTGGAGTATGCGCGGCAGCTGGGTACCGCCTTTCAGCTGACGAACATCATTCGCGACGTCGGTGACGACGCGCGCCGCGGCCGAATCTACCTGCCGCAAGAAGACCTCGAACGCTTCGACGTGAAGCCCACTGAAATCTTCAGCGGCACGCACTCCGATCGCTTCGTTGAGCTGATGCTATTCGAGACCGCCCGCGCCCGTGAACACTACAAGGCCGCCATGCTGGCACTGCCGGAAGCCGAGCGCCGTGCGCAACGGCCCGGGCTCATGATGGCCGCCATTTACGGCACGCTTCTCGACGAAATCGAGCGCGACGGCTGGCATGTGTTGGACCAGCGCATCTCCCTCACGCCCATCCGCAAGCTCTGGCTGGCCTGGCGCACCTGGGTGGGCGGCGGCAAGTGGGTGGCACGCCGCCTCACCAAATGAAGTTCGCCATTGTCGGCGCCGGCTGGGCGGGCTTGAGCGCCGCCGTCACGGCCCACCGACTCGGACACGAGGTTCACGTGTTCGAAGCGGCGCCCACCCTGGGCGGTCGTGCACGCAGCGTTCATGCGCCATGGGCCACGATCGACAACGGCCAGCACATTCTTCTGGGCGCCTACACCGCGACGCTCGCGCTGA
>JAEZGR010000252.1 GCA_023437255.1 Pseudomonadota bacterium
GGGACGAAGACGTCACGCGTAGCGTGACCAGAACGGCGGACGGCGATAAAAAATCGTTCTGCGCACGGTGGCGTGGCCACCTGGGCGGGCCGCAGCGTTGTGCGACACCCCTGCGCGGGCAAACGGCACCCGTCGTTCAGAAGGCCCGAATGTTAGCAGTGAAATAATAACGATGTCAAAGATTTGACTACGTTTCAGACCCCGAAGAGCGATCAGAAGAAGCTGAATCGCGGAATCGCAGCAGGCGCAGCGCGTTCAATGTGACCAGCGCGGTCGCTCCCGTATCGGCGAGTACCGCCACCCATAGCCCCGTGACACCCAGGACGGTGGTCAGCAGGAAAACGGCTTTCAGACCCAGCGCGACCACGACGTTCTGGCGAATGTTGGCCAACGTGGCCCGCGACAGCGCGACCATGCGTGCCACATCAGCCACCCGGCTTTCCAGCAGCGCGGCATCGGCGGTCTCGAGGGCGACGTCAGTACCGCCGCCCATGGCGACGCCGACATCGGCCAGGGCCAGCGCGGGTGCGTCGTTGATACCGTCCCCGACCATCGCGACACCGCCCTTCGCCTTGAGCTCGCCGATGACGCGCAGCTTGTCGGCGGGCAGGAGTGCCGCCTGGTATTCCATCCCCAGCCCGCCCGCAATGGCGCCGGCGGCACGTTCATGGTCACCGGTCAACATGACCGGATGCACGCCCATTGCCTTGAGCCGCTCCACACCCCGCTGGGCGTCTGGCCGGGGCTCATCCCGCACGGCCAGGATTCCCAAGACCCGGGCAGCCTCCTCATCAAACAGCACCATGACCGTCTTGCCCTCGAGCTGCAGGGCCTCAACGAGCACAAGATGTGTGCCAGCAAGGCCCACAACGCGCTGGGCGTAGGCGGGTGAGCCCATCACCAGCGCCCTGCCCTGCACGCACGCATGCGCCCCCGCCCCGGTCACAGCCCTTGCCTGCGTGGCAGCCGGCACCGTCAGGCCCAATGCCTCGGCCTCTTTCACCACAGCCCTGGCAAGCGGATGCGTGGAACCCGCCTCCACCGCCGCGGCCAGCGCAAGCACGCCGGCCCGGTCTTCGTCGTGGCAGGCAACGACATCGGTCACCTTGGGCTTGCCCTCGGTGAGGGTGCCGGTCTTGTCAAAGGCGATCCACTTCACCCTGCCGATGCGCTCCAGCGCATTGCCTCCCTTGATGAGCAGGCCTCGACGCGTGCCGGCCGCCAGCGCGGAAGCAACCGCAGCGGGCGTTGACAGCACCAGCGCGCAGGGGCAGGCAATCAGGAGAAGCGCGAGGCCGCGATACAGCCAGGTCTGCCAATCAGCGCCCAGCGCCACCGGAGGCACCAGCACGACAAGCAGGGCAGTGGCCATGACGGCAGGCGTGTAGTAACGGCTGAATCGCTCTATGAAACGAGCAACGGGCGCCTTCTGCGCCTGCGCCTCTTCGACCAGATGAATGATGCGCGAGATGGTGCTGTCGGCGCCGACCTTGTCGACGCGCACGCGTAGCGCGCCCTCCAGATTGATGGTGCCCGCGTGCACCCCTTCACCGGGGCTTCGAGGCTGCGGCATCGACTCGCCGGTGAGCGGCGAGGCATCGATGCTGGAACTGCCCTCGATGATCACCCCATCAGCCGGCACTTTGTCGCCGGGTCGCACCAGAATCGTGTCACCCTTGCGCAGCGACGCGGCGGGAACATCGCACGCCTTTCCCTGCGAGTCGATTCTTAAAGCGCGCGACGGTACCAGCGTGGCCAGGGCCCGGATCCCCGCCCGCGCGCGACCGGCGGCCACCCCTTCGAGCAGCTCCCCCAAGGCAAAGAGGAACACGACTGCTGCGGCCTCTTCGGCCTCGCCGATGGCCAGAGCGCCCAGCGCGGCCACCGACATCAACGTCTCGATCGAAAAAGGCGTTCCGGCCCGCGCCAACGCCCACGCCTGACGGGCAAAGGGCCACACGCCCGCCAGCACGGCCACTGCAAACACCCAGCGATCCACTGCCGGCACCATCCATGCCAGAACGTACGCGCCGCCCATCAGCGCGCCCAGCGTCAGAACCAGAATGCCCTTCTGAGTTTGCCACCAGCGACGATGTGCAGGGCCACCGACCGGGGGATGGGAATGGCCTGGCGGGCACGCCTTTGCATGATCATGCGAACATGAGTGCCCGACCTCGTCCGTGCGCGCATGCTCGTGTTCGTGTCCGCCGGCGTGTGTGTGCGCGCCGGTCCGGTCGGGTGAGTGGGAACCTGTCTGTTCGCCCGGCACGGTCACGAACGGCGCCGCGTCCACCTCAAAGCCCAGACTGCGGATCAGCCGCTCGATGTCCCGGGGCTCCGTGGCGGCATCGCTCGCAAGCGTGAGCCGCAGCCGGGTGGTCGCGAAGTTCAGCTCCACAGCGGAGACACCGGGGACCCGGTTCAACGCGGTTTCGATCTTCGCGACACAAGTGCTGCAATCCATGCCGCCCACCAGCATGGAAACAGACCGCGAGGCCGAATGAGTATGGGCATCCATGCGTGTTTCTCCTTGCATGCCCCCATTTGAAACCCTGTAGCCACTCCAGGGTCAAGCGCACTTCGCATGCTTGCGCAGGCGAACCTGCAAGCCTATAGTTACTACAGGGATCATCATCAAGGATGCACACCATGGCCATGCGCATTGGCGAACTCGGGCGACTCACCGACACTTCGGTCGAAACCATACGCTATTACGAGCGCGAGGGCCTGCTGCCCGCCCCCGCCCGCAGCGATGGCAACTACCGGCTTTACAGCGACGATCACATCGAACGGCTGCGCTTCATACGGCATTGCCGTTCACTCGACATTGCGCTCGACGAAATCCGCAGCCTGCTGCAGCACCGCGATGAGCCTGAAGAAGACTGTACCGACGTCAACACCCTGCTCGATCAACATATTCAGGCTGTCGAAGTACGCATGAAAGAACTTCGGCAGCTCAAGGCCCACCTCGTCAACCTGCGACGCCAGTGCAACACGCCCTCCACCACATCCTCGTGTGGCATCCTGAGAGCCCTGGCCGACAATTCCTGCCACGAAGAAGCCGCTCACTCTTGAGGGGCGCTCAGCCCCACTCTGGCGGGCACGCGTCCTGCTTGTTCCCGAACGTCTCCTCTACCGGGCGCCAAGCTCACGCAGTGAGCAGCCCCTCCAACCATCATGCAAGCTCCCGATTCCGAACCGCTCAGCGCCACGTTGAGCCACACCGTCGATGCCATTCACGGCGACACGGTGACCCTGCGAGAACTGATGGACGCTGTCGGCGAACAGGGCCTGCTG
>JAEZGR010000271.1 GCA_023437255.1 Pseudomonadota bacterium
ACCTGTGTGTCTCGGCGACCACCGGCGGTTACGAAACGCGCTACTGTTTTCCAGGAGGCCGACATGACCGATACACCGACTACCGCGCAAAGCCTGCGTGTCTTTGTTGCGTGTGACCTGCCCGAAATCGTGCTCGCACCGTTTGCCGAGCGTTTCAGGCTGCGCCGCAACGACAAGGGCCGCACGCTGACACCCGAGGAACTGCTCGAGGGTGTGCAGGGTCAGGATGTGCTCGTAGTGACCGCTACCGACCGACTCGATGCGTGGCAGGTGGCCCGCCTTCCGGAATCGGTGAAGGCCGTTTGCACCTATTCCATCGGTCTGGAGCACCTGGCCATCGATGCCTTGAAGGCGCGGGGTATTGCCGTGATGGCCACCCCCGATGTGCTGAGCGAGTCATGTGCCGATGTGGCGTTGCTGCTCATGCTCGGGGCAGCGCGGCGGGTGGTGGAAAGCAGTGCGTTGCTGCGTTCAGGTGAATGGCAAGGCTGGACGCCGCGCCAGTTGCTGGGCGTTGATCTGTGGGGCAGGCGCCTTGGCATACTGGGCATGGGCCGCATCGGTCGCGCCATTGCCAAGCGGGCGCGAGGCTTCGACATGCAGATCCACTATCACAACCGCAGCCGCCTCACGCCGGAACTCGAAGCCGGCGCCACCTTTCATGCAGACCTGGCCGCGCTGGCAGAACACAGCGACTTTCTGTGTATTGCCTGCCCGTCGAATGCGTCGACGCGGGGGCTCGTCGATGCCGATATCATCGGTCGCCTCCCCCCGCAGGCCATCGTCTGCAACATTGCACGCGGCGATATCATCGACGACGCCGCCCTGGTCGCCGCACTGGAATCGGGTGCCGTGGCCGCGGCCGGGCTTGATGTCTTTGCCGGAGAGCCCGATGTGCATCCGGCTTACCGAACGCTGCCCAACGTATTCGGCCTGCCACACATCGGCAGCAGTACCGAGGCCACGCGTGTCGCCATGGGTCGACTGCTGTGCGACGGCATCGAGGCGTTCTTCGGTGGGGCCGAGCCCGTCAACAGGGTAGCCTGATGGCCCAGTGAAAGGCGGTTGCCGATTCGGTCGCCGCGTTCAATAATCGGAATTTGATGCCTTCCACTGGAGAGTGCCATGCCCGGCCTGCGTCCCGACGTCGATCCCGACGGTCTGCTTGAATATTCCGTGGTTTATACCGACCGAGCGGTCAATCACATGTCGTGCCTGTTCCAGGGTGCCATGAACGATATCAGCCGCACGCTCAAGCGCGTGTACAAGGCGCATTCCGCCATCATCGTGCCTGGTAGCGGTTCCTTCGGCATGGAGGCCGTGGCGCGCCAGTTCGCCACCGGTCAGCACTGCCTGGTGGTGCGTAACGGCTGGTTCAGTTTCCGCTGGAGCCAGATTTTCGACATGGGTGCCATTCCCTCTCAGACCACGGTGCTCACCGCGGCGCCCATCGGAGCGGGAGACCAGGCGCCGTTCGCGCCGCCCCCCATCGACACAGTGGTGGCTGCCATTCGTGAACAGAAGCCGGCGCTGGTGTTTGCGGCGCACGTTGAAACGGCCTCGGGCATCATGCTGCCCGACGATTATCTGCGCGCGTTGTCCGCTGCCATTCACGAGGTCGGTGGCATGTTCGTGCTCGACAGCATCGCATCGGGTGCGATGTGGGTCGACATGCAGGCGCTGGGTGTCGATGTCCTGATCAGTGCGCCGCAAAAGGGCTGGTCGGCACCGGCATGCGCAGCGCTCGTGATGCTCAGCGAGCGCGCGCGCCAACGCATTGATCAGACCACCAGCACCAGCTTCGCCTGCGATCTGCGCAAGTGGCTGCAGATCATGGAGGCCTACGAGCAGGGCAGTTTTGCCTACCACGCCACGATGCCTACCGATGCCTTGCTGGCCTTGCGTGACGCGATGGCCGAAGCCGAAAAAGTCGGCTTCGATCAGCTGCGCGCCGCGCAGTTGGAACTGGGCACGAGGGTCCGGGCACTATTGCGCGAGCGCGGCTTCCCGAGCGTGGCCGCGCCCGGCTTCGAGGCTCCCGGCGTCGTGGTCAGCTACACCACCGACGACGGCATTCAGTCGGCGAAGAAGTTCACCGAGGTGGGCATACAGGCGGCGGCGGGTGTTCCTTTGCAGTGCGGTGAACCGGCCGGCTTCAAGACCTTCCGGCTGGGCCTGTTCGGTCTCGACAAGTGGGCCGATATCGACGCCACGGTCGACCGCCTGGCGCACGCGCTCGATCAGATCACCGCCACGGCAGCCGCCTGATCAGCCCTGGGGGCGTCAGTCGAAGCTGACATCCAGGCCGGCCAGCGGCGCCCCCGAAACGACCGTGGTCCAGCGCTGGCCGGCTGCGATATTGTGTGGCGCAGTCATTGAGCCCGTGGTGATCAGGTCGCCGGCCTTCACGGGCGGCTGGCCCTCGCGGCGCAGCCCCTCGATCAAATAGATCAACGCATTCAGCGGGTTGCCCATCACGTTGCTGCTCGAGCCACTGTCGATCAGCGTGCCGTTGCAATGAAGCTCGACATGCACACTGGCCAATACGTGCAGCGGGTCGCGGCCGAGGGCGCACAGATCGCAGCGCGGGCCCAGCAGCAGCGCACCGTGCATGCCGCCGCTGCTGATGGCCTGCACCGCCGTGGCGGGGTGGCCGTCGGCGGGGCTCAGCACGATTTCATAGGCATGGGCGACCCAGTCGATGCATTGAATCAGCTCGCCGGCACTCGACGCCGGGGAAGGCGTGGCGTTGAAGCGCACGGCGATTTCAGGTTCAATGCGCGGCCCCGTGTACGCTGCCAGGGAATGGCGTGCGGGCCGGTCGCCCAGCTCGAAGACCGTATCGGAATACATCGGGCCCCACATGGGCGCATTGACGCCCTGTGCGGACCATAGCCGGGCGTTGGTGTAGCCGATCTTGCGCCCCACCACGGCGGCACCCTGACTCACGCGCAGCGCCTGGCGCTCGGCCGCCGCCTGGTAGGCAGCGCTGATGTCTGAAGGCGGGGTCAGGACGGGCTCGGGTGGGTTCATGGCGCAATGCTCGGTGTCGATGGTGCCCTAGCATACCGTGACTCGTCTTGAGGGTGTGAATTATGATCTGGGTCCGCCAGCACGCCTCCGACCCCCCGCCATGCCATCGCCCGATCCCGACTCTGCCGTCGATTCTGACGCCGCGTTCCATCCTTATTCCGAGGTGCAGGTTGCTGTCGTCGGTGCGGGGCCGGCAGGCCTGATGGCGGCCGAGTGTCTGGCCGACGCCGGAATATCGGTGGCGATCTTCGAGGCCAAGCCGTCGGTGGGCCGCAAGTTTCTGCGGGCGGGCGTTGGCGGCCTGAACCTGACGCACGCCGAGCCCCATGCGGCGTTCTGTGCGCGCTTCGGCGAGCGCCAGCCTGCTCTGCAGGCCATGCTGGATGCCTTTCCGGCGGAGGCCGTGCGCGCCTGGGCCGCCGGTCTGGGAGTTGAGACGTTCGTGGGTTCGTCCGGGCGCGTCTTCCCCGTCGACATGAAGGCGGCGCCGCTGTTGCGAGCATGGCTGCAGCGCCTGCGCAGTCGGGGCGTCAGCGTGCACACGCGCCACCGGTGGCTGGGCTGGGCGCCAGACCAGGCATTGCGCTTCGGAACCCCTGAGGGCGAGCGGCGGGTGCGCGCCGCCGGCACGCTGCTGGCCCTGGGCGGCGGCAGCTGGCCGCAACTGGGTTCAGATGCGGCCTGGGTCCCGCTGCTGAGTCAGCGGGGGGTGGATATCGTGCCGCTGCAGAGTGCCAATTGTGGCTTCGAGGTCCCCTGGAGCGCGCCGCTCAAGGCGCGTCATGCCGGAAGCGCGCTCAAGCCGGTGGCGATCACTTTCACTGATACCCGCGGCCAGGTTCACTGCCGGCAAGGCGAACTGGTGGTGAGCGAATACGGGCTGGAAGGCAGCCTCATCTACGCATTCTCGAAATGGTTGCGCGCCGCCATATCCGAAAACGGTAGTGCCACCCTTCATCTTGATCTTATGCCCGGGCACAGTGCCGAGCGCGTCGCGGCGGAGCTCGCGCGGCCGCGCGGCGCCCGCTCGGTATCGAGCCATCTGCAGAGCCGGCTGGGGCTCAAGGGCGTCAAGGCGGCGCTGCTGCGCGAGGTGCTGGGGGCAGAAGGCTATGCCGACATGCGCAGGGTGGCGGCCGCCGTGAAGGCACTGCCCATCACGTTGAAAGCACCCCGACCGCTGGCGGAGGCCATCAGCACGGCCGGTGGGCTCAGCTTTGGCTCCCTTGACGACCATCTCATGCTCCGCGCGTTGCCGGGTGTCTTTGCAGCCGGCGAAATGCTCGACTGGGAAGCTCCCACGGGCGGCTACCTGCTCACCGCCTGCCTGGCCCAGGGCAGGTGGGCGGCGCAGGGAATCCAACTGTGGCTACAAGGGAAAACCTCGGCCGACGAATCGCCGCAGGCAGGTGAATTCCTGTAACCTTGATTTCTTTGTGTGTCGGAGTAAGAGGCGATGACGCGGTGGCAGCGTCGTATTGGCAGGCGGCTCAATCTGATCGTGGCGGTGGTCTGCGTGCTCGTCGTCGCAGGCATCTGGCTCACGACCCTGCAACGCATGGGGTTCGAACGCCGCCAGGCCGTTCAGGCGGCCCACCATGCCAACTCCAATCTTGCCATCGCATTCGAACAGCAGGTCGTGCGAACGCTCAGAGCGGCCGAGCAGGTGGCCGCGTTCGTTCGCGAGGAATATACGCAGCACGGCGAGAATCTTGACCTGGAAAGCCTCGTGCGTCGTGGCGCCATACGCGAAACGCTCTTCACGATCATCAGTGTAGTGAACGAGTCGGGTGACGTCGTCGCCAGCAGCCAGGGCGAAATCCGGGCCAACTACGTCGACCGCCCCTTCTTCGTTGCCCAGATCAACAACCCTGACGACACGCTGTATGTAAACGCACCGGTGATCGGGCGTGTTTCTGGCGAAGTCCGCGTGCCCATGTCGCTCCGGATCACGAACCCGGATGGCAGTTTCGGCGGCGTGGTGGTCTTGTCTGTGGAGCCTGCCGCGTTCACTGAGTTCTATAGTCAGGCTGACCTCGGCGGGCAGGGGTTGCTCGAGCTCACCGCTCACGACGGCATGGTGTTGGGTCGCAAGGTGGGGCCCAGGATCGCCGACAGCAAGGGGGTGCCCTCACTGACGGCCCTGGTGGGGCGTGACGGCCCGCCCGCCGACAGTTTTTTCGATACCGGCCACGCCATCGATGGCGTGGCGCGCCTGGTCAGCTATCGCCGGCTCGCCGAGTACCCATTGACCGTGACCGTGGGTACCGCCCACGCCGACGTGCTGGCCCCGGTGGTGCAACGGCGCACCGTTTACCTCAGTGTCGCGGGTCTGGCCTCGGCTGGGCTGCTTCTGTTCGCCGCTGTCGCCATGTGGCTGCTGGCCCGGCAGCGCCAGGCAGATGAAGCCCTGCGCACGAGCGAGGCGCTGTATCGCGCAACCTTCCACCAGGCCGCCACGGGCATCGCGCACATTGCCCCAGACGGTCGCATCCTGGGCACCAATGAAAAATTCCGCGACATGCTCGGCTATAGCGCTGAGGCGCTGCAGAGCCAGTCGATCGTCGATCTGAGCGAGCCCGAAAGCCGCGACACTGTGCGTCAGTTCCTGCAGCATTGCGTCGATACACCCTCGTCGGGCTTTTCTCCCGAGATCGAGAAGCCTTACCGCCGTAAGGACGGAACAATTCTGTGGGTCTGCGAGGCGTTGGGGGTCGTGCGTGACAGTGCCGGCCGCCCCGATTTTCTGGTGGCGGTCACCCAGGACATCACCGCACGCAAGGAGCTCGAGGCACGCCTGCTCCATGACGCCATGCACGACGCACTGACTGGTCTGCCGAACCGCAGCATGTTTCACGAACGTCTGAACCAGGTGCTGGCTGCCGCGCGCCGCCATGGCCGCAAGGTGGCAGTGCTGTATCTGGACCTCGATGGCTTCAAACAGGTCAACGACACGCACGGCCATGCCGTGGGTGACGTATTGCTGCAGCAGGTGGCCGGGCGGCTGCGGCGCAATGTGCGCGCCGAAGACCTGGTGGCGCGCTTCAGCGGCGATGAGTTCGGCGTGGTGCTCGAATCGGTCAGCGCGGCGGACGACGCGCGCGTCGTCGGTGACAAGCTCGTTCACGTACTGTCGATGCCATTCGAGATCGATGGCATCACCGCGCGCATATCGGCCAGCGTGGGGGTCTCGGTGTTTCCCGATGACGGTGATGATTCCCGCAGCCTGATCATTCGTGCCGACGCCACCATGTACGAAAGCAAGCGGCAACGCTATGAGCGCATGCAGCATCCTCTGGGGGCAGGCTGAGCGATGCGTTACCTGATTCCCGCCGCCCTGATCTCTTTCCTGCTGGCACTCGCGATCACCATCCAGTTCCGGCCGGCTCCCCTTGAAGAGCGCATCGTCCATTTGCAGCTCGAGCAGGCCTTGCCCGAACAGGCGGGTGAACTCGCCGCCGAATCCCCCGGGTTGCAGGCGCTGTTCCTGATGTACGCCGACGACCCGCTCTTGCCGGGCAAGGCGCGGGCGGCGCTGCTGCGCTACCCGGAGCCCGCCAGGCAAGTACTGCAGGCCTATGGCGACGATCCGGATTTTCAGGAGATCCTTCGGCAATACGGCGAAGACACCATTCTGCCGATCCATTACTTCATGCAGAACGAGGTCATGACCCTGGAGTGGTTCCGCCGTATTGGCGAGGCGGCGCGTTCAGCCATGCACACGGTTCAAGGCTGGTGGGCGGGCGCAAGGCCCGAGGCGCAACTGGCACGAGACAACCTGTCGCCGGAACAGCGCGGCCGTTACGCGATGCTCTTCGTGCAGGAGGAAGGCCACGATTTTCTGGGTCAGTTTGTCGTGTCGGGGGCGGGTGACGTGGCCTGGGTGCAGACGGAACGCGTGCTCGAAGGTCTGAATCAGTTCTTCGCCGGCGGCGTCAAGGGCCTGGAAACCCGAATCCGGAAGGATCAGCCCGTTGCTGCAAGCGACATCGGCTGGGCAGCTGTCGATGTGGCGGTGGGCGTCAGTGCCTTCAAGCTGCTGCGTGCGGGTCGCGGCGCCGCGGCCGGCACG
>JAEZGR010000373.1 GCA_023437255.1 Pseudomonadota bacterium
GGGTTTGAGCGGCAGCAGCATCGGCAGAAGGGGCTTCGGCAGCAGGGGCTTCGGCAGCAGGGGCTGCGGCGCCGCCCTCGGCAGCGGCTTCGCCACCTTCAGGTACCGGGAAATTTGCGCCTGATTCGTTGGCAAGGTGGACGACGGCGCGTGCGACTTCGAGGTCGCTCAGCGAAGGATTGCCACCGCGCGGAGGCATTGCGTTGACGCCGTTGATGGCGTTCTTGAGCAAGGCATCGTAACCCTTGGCGATAAGCGGTTGCCAAGCCCCAGCGTCGCCCAGCTTGGGGGCACCGGCCACGCCTGCAGTGTGGCACGCGGAACAGGTGGCGGAATAGACTTGTTCGCCCGTGCGCTCCTGGCCGCCGGCTTCGGCCACCACCAGCGAGAACTTGGCCACGGGCTGGATGCGCATGGCGACGGCTTCTTGAGACTGGGCGTCGGAACCCACCCCGAGCGGAGAACTTGCCGTTACGAGCCTGATGAGCAGGAGAATGACCACGATCGGGATGATGAAGGCCAGCACGATCGTGGTGATGAGCTGCTTGGGAGTCTTGATGAGGCCTTCATGCTCAGCCGTCTGTTCGACGTGTTGTTCCGGGGTGTTCATATCGAATGCGAGTTCCTGTCAGGGGGCCAGTGGCCTGTTCTTCATGGTGTGCCGCAGGGCACACGGCTGCTTGCGGATAATAACCGGTTCATGGTCGGCGCTCGAATCCGCGATTATACCTTTTTCAATAAACACGCTACAATTGTCGGCTCTTCGAGCGCCCGTAGTTCAATGGATAGAATAAGAGTCTCCGAAGCTCTCGATACAGGTTCGATTCCTGTCGGGCGCGCCACAAGAAGCTGCACTACGCGAAGCTGTATTGCGCGCAGCTGCACTGCAAGAAGCTGATCTGTTTGATCTGTCTGTCGTTTTCTGCATTTCCCCTCCTTTTGCCTGAGTCTGCCGCCCGGCCCGTGAGTGTCGCTCGCGTCGCGAGACACGTGCACCCTGCCGCTTGTTGTGCGTGCTTGCTTTAGGCCTATATGGTCGCGGCGACCATTAGTCTACCGCGATCAGGCACAAAGCGAGGCCTGCCAATGTACGGGCCGCTCCCTGAGTGTGTGTTTGCGGCGTCAGGGCGCCCTCAGAGCGGCGTGAAACCGGGCCACGTATTCGTCGAACGTTTCCGTGTCGCTGGCTTCGATTTCCCGTTGTTCCACCAGCGACGCTGCAGCTTCGTCTTTGTAGCGTTGCTCGACTTCCGGTTCCAGGGGGCCGTGTACCAATGTTTCGTGATGCTCAAGGCTCAGTTGCAGCATGTAGGCGTGCAGACTGGTCTGGTGCTCACGCATCGAATGAAGCACGCGTGCCGAGGGCGTCAGCTCGGTGTTGCGGATTTTCTTGAGTTGCAGTTCGAGTGCCGCGGCGTGACGCTTGTGGCCGGACGCCTCATCGAGCAGGTCGGCGTAGGGGCGGATGCCCTCGACCAGTTCTTCGCCCCAGTCGCGCAGCGAAATGTCGTCGTTGCCGCGGCGCAGTATCAGACCAGGCTTGCGACCTTCGCGCACGACGGTGCTGAAGTTGCCCTTGCTGATCGGGCAGTTGCCCTGATCGGGGAAGAGGGGGCTTTCTTCGGCGGCGCAATACAACAGGAACGCGTCGAGAAAGCGGCAGGTTTCGGCACGGATGCCCACAGGCGACCACGGGTCGATGTCGAGACAGCGCACTTCGATATATTCGACACCGCGTTCAGCCAGCGCCGTGGCCGGGCGCTCGCCCCGGTTCGTGCTGCGCTTGGGCCGGATGGCCGAGTAGTACTCGTTTTCGATCTGAAGAATATTGGTGTTGAGCTGGATCCACTCGCCGTTCTGGTGCGTGCCGAGGCGTTCGTATGCGGGCCAGGGCGTGGTCACCGCCGAATACATACGCTGCAGAAAGGTCTCGAGGTCGTTGTAGCAGAGCTGCAGGTCGGATTGCGCCTTGTTCTGGTAGCCCAGATCGCTCATGCGCAGGCTGGTGGCCCAGGGCAGATACAGGGTGTCGGCGTCGAAATCCTGGAGCGAGTGCGGGTGGTCACCCATAAACGCACGGGAAACGGCGGGGGATGCACCAAACAGGTACATCAGCAGCCAGCTGTAGCGGGTGAAGTTGCGGATCAGGGCCAGATAGCCCTTGGTGCGCAGATGCTCGAGCGAGATGCCTTCGATACCGATGAGATCCCACAGGCGGTCGGGCACGGAAAAGTTGTAGTGCAAACCGGCGATGCATTGCATGCGCTTGCCGTAGCGGTACGCCAGCCCGCGCCGGTACACATGCTTGAGCATGCCTGAATTCGAGGGGCCGTACCAGCCGATGGGAATCTCTTCCTCGGGCGGCAGCTCGGCGGGCATGGACTGGTTCCAGATCAGCTCGCCGTCGAGATTGCGGGCCACGAAGCGATGCGTTTCTTCGAGTTCCTGCAGCACGCCCTCGACGCTGCCATGCGTGCCCGTGATCAACTCGAGCAGCGCTTCGGAGTAATCGGTGGTGACGCGCGAATTGGTCAGCGCCGACCCCAGTGCGACAGGGTGGGGCGTACGCGCCAGCCTGCCCTGTGTGTCGACACGCAGGCCTTCCTTTTCGATGCCTCGCTGCAGTGCGGTCAATAAACCAGGTTCCGACTGGACCCGGGCGAGGCGGTGTGGGGGTGAGCTCATGCGCGGCTTCAGGGGATGTTGCAAATACCGGCGATTTTACCCGAGCCGCCGCCCTGAGCGCAGAGGGGGTCAGGCGGGCTGTTCCGCCTCGGATTCTTCGCGCGTGATTTTCTTGGGGATCACGATGGGTGCGCTTGCGTGGGGGTTGTCATTGAGCCCCAGCTGACCGGTTTGCAGCGCCATGGTGATGGCGGCCTGGCGACCGTGTACGCCCAGTTTGCGGCACGCGTTCTGGATATGGAAATTGATGGTGCGTTCGGCGAGGCCGAGTATGCGGCCGGTTTCCCAGCTTGTTTTACCGATGGCCACCCACTGCAGGCAGGTGAGTTCGCGTTCTGTGAGGGGTTTCATGAAGATTCCTCTAGGTTCGTCGGTGCAACTGCCAAATACTTCAGTGTTTTTTCAATTGTATCCAAATGACACCGCTTGACTCCGGGGGTTATCCCGATGTTCAGAATGCTGGTGCTACAATTCCCGGCAGCAATGATTCGGCGCCGATTTGCTCGATCCGCTTGCGGGCGCCTCATAAATACCGCTAAAGAGGTCCTGAATGGCCACCGATTTATCTTCGCATCCTGCCGTCACGGCAATCCAGTCCCCCTCCACTCCCGATTCCTCCATACCGCCAGGTTCGGTGGGCTTTGTTGCGCCCGAACTGATCCGCTTCGATGAGCCGTTGCACCTCACGAGCGGCCAAGTGCTTCCGCAGTATGAGCTTGCTGTCGAAACCTACGGCGAACTTAACGCCGATCGCAGCAACGCCGTACTCATTTGCCACGCACTGAATGCGTCGCATCACGTGGCGGGCATGGCACAAGACAATCCGCGCGACGTCGGCTGGTGGGACAACATGGTCGGGCCGGGCAAGGCCGTGGATACTGACCGGTTCTTCGTCATTGGCATCAATAACATCGGCTCCTGTTTCGGGTCCACGGGTCCGGCCAGCATCAACCCGGCCACCGGCAAGCCCTGGGGCGCCGCGTTTCCCGTGCTGACGGTCGAAGACTGGGTGCGTGCGCAGGCGCGGGTGGCTGACTACTTTGGCATCGAGTGCTTTGCCGCGGTGATGGGCGGCTCGCTGGGCGGCATGCAGGCCCTCAGTTGGTCGATCACCTTGCCCGAGCGCCTTCGCCACTGTGTGGTGATCGCGAGCACGCCGCGGCTTTCCGCACAGAACATTGGATTCAACGAGGTTGCGCGTCGCGCCATCATCAGCGACCCGGACTTTCATGGCGGCGACTACTACGAGCACGGCGTGGTGCCGGTGCACGGCTTGTCGGTTGCCCGCATGATCGGGCATATCACCTATCTTTCCGATGAGGCCATGGCCGAGCGCTTCGGTCGTCAGCAGCGCGTGGCGACCGAAAGCGGAGAATTCCGTTACGGGTACGACGTGGAGTTCGAGGTCGAATCCTACCTGCGCTATCAGGGCGAGAAATTCTCCACCTATTTCGACGCGAACACGTACCTGCTGATCACGCGGGCGCTAGATTATTTCGACCCGGCGCGCCCGTGCGGCGGCGATCTGGCGTGCGCCCTCAAGCCCGCGCAGGCCGACTTCCTGCTCGTGTCGTTCACCACCGACTGGCGCTTTTCGCCCGAGCGCTCGCGTGAGATCGTGCGCGCGCTGCTCAAGAACAAGAGCTCGGTCACGTATGCCGAGATCGACGCCCCGCACGGCCACGACGCGTTTCTGCTTGATGATTTGCGTTACCACGCCGTCGTGCAGGGCTATTTTGATCGGGTGGCGGCGAGCCTGGGGCTGCCCGAGCGCCGCCGAACCACCGGAGTGCTTGCATGAACCAGATCGCGGCCAAGGCGCCTTCGCACGTGCGCGCCGACCTGCGGCGCATTGCCGACTGGATCTCGCCGGGCAGCCGAGTGCTCGACCTGGGCTGCGGCGACGGAACCCTGCTGGCGCACCTGCAGAACAACAAGCAATGTGTGGGCGCGGGTGTCGAGCTGAGCGACCAGCAGGTCATTGCCTGTGTGCGGCGTGGCGTACGCGTCATTCAGCAGAACCTTGAAGAAGGGCTGGCGCTGTTCGATGACCGGCAGTTCGACACGGTGGTGCTGTCGCGCACGCTGCAGTCCATGCACAATACCGAACGCATTCTTCGAGAAATGGCGCGGGTGGCCAGCTACGGGATCGTTTCGTTTCCCAATTTTGGCTACTGGCCGCATGGCTGGTCGATCCTGCGGGGCCGCATGCCCGTGACGGGCGAGATGCCCTACCAGTGGTACAACACGCCAAATATCCATCTTTGCACATTGCGCGATTTCGAAGACCTGGCGCGTTCGCTGAGTCTGCGCATTACCGATGTGGCCACGTTCAAGGGCGACAACGAGGTTAAACTCCTGCCAGGCTGGCGCAGCACGCTGGCCGTCTACCGCTTCGAGTCGAGTCGCTGAACGGGGGTCGTCATCACGTCTGCCACGATTGCTTCAACACGCGTTTACACCAGTCCGCGGGTACTGCCGCTGCTTGTGCTGGGCTTCGCAAGCGGGTTGCCGCTGGCGCTCACTGGCGGCACCTTGCAGGCGTGGGCGACTCTTGATGGCGTATCGCTGCAAAGCATCGGCTTTCTCACGCTCATCGGTTCGGCATACACGCTCAAGTTTCTCTGGGCGCCGCTCGTCGACCGTTATTCGTTTCCCTTTCTGGGCCGGCGCCGCAGCTGGATTCTGCTGACGCAGCTGGCGCTGGCCGCATCGATTGCGGCCATGGGCTTGTATTCGCCCGGCAGCAGCATGTTGCCGCTGGCCATGCTGGCGGTGTTGGTGGCCTTTCTTTCGGCCACCCAAGATATTGCCTTTGACGCCTACAGCACCGACGTGCTGCGCAGCGAGGAACGTGCCGCGGGTGCGGCCGTCAAGGTGCTGGGCTACCGGCTTGCCATGATCGTGTCGGGCGGGCTTGCACTGGTGCTGGCTGATCAGTGGCTGGGCTGGCAGAACACCTATTTTCTGATGGGCGCCTTCATGGCGGTGTGTGCGTTCGCCACCCTCATTGCACCCGAGCCCGAGGTGGTGGCGGCCGCCCCGCGTTCTCTGGCTCTGGCAGTGGTGGAGCCGCTGGGCGAGTTCTTCCGCCGGCGCGGGGCGCTGACCCTGCTGCTGCTGATCGTTCTGTACAAACTGGGCGATGCCTTTGCGGGCGCGCTCTCGACCACGTTTCTTTTGAGAGGTGCCGGCTTCACGGGTACCGAGGTCGGCGCCGTGAACAAGGTGTTCGGCCTCACCGCAACGATCTTCGGAGCTTTGGCCGGCGGCACCTTGATGGCACGTCTGGGCCTGTACCGCTCGCTCATGATGTTCGGCTTGCTGCAGGCGGTGTCGAACTTTGGCTACTGGGTGCTGGCCGTCACGCCGCCTCACCTGTATTCGATGGCGGCGGTGGTCGTGCTCGAAAACCTGTGTGGGGGCCTGGGCACGGCCGCCTTTGTGGCGTTGCTCATGGCGCTGTGCCGTCAGGAATTCTCCGCCACGCAGTTTGCCCTGCTGTCGGCGCTCTCGGCCGTGGGCCGTACCTATCTGGCGGGCCCCCTGACGCCCCCGCTGGTTGAGTGGCTGGGGTGGCCGGGCTTCTTTGTGGTAACGGTATTCATCGCCTTGCCCGGCCTATGGCTGCTTTATCTGCGGCGCGACGAAATCAGGGCGCTGGATTCGGCGCCGGCGGCGCAGCAGGGCTAGGAGCGGCGGCTGGCTGGGGCGGGCTCCAGGCCACTTCCCACAGATGGCCGTCAGGGTCTTTGAACATGCCCGAATAGCCGCCCAGCAACGTGTCGTGCGCAGGCCTGACGATCTGCCCGCCCGCTTGCTCGGCGGTCGCCAGCACCACATCCACTTCACTGCGCTCACCGACACAATGGCTCAGCATGAACTCGGTCATGGCGGGTGGTTGCCGCTCTATGCCCGCCTCGTGCGCCAGGCTTTCGCGCGGCCAGAGTGCCAGGCTCAGCCCGGGTTGCAGCTCGAAGAAGGCGGCGGCGCCGTACTCGATATCGGCGCCAACGATACCGCGGGTCTTCCAGCCCAGGCCGTCGCGATAGAAGCGCACCGCTTTCTCGAGATTGTCGACGGCCAGGGTGATAATGGTGACGTAGGGTTTCATCGTTCGGGCTCGCTTTCAGAACGTATGGCTATAGTCGATGGTAAGCGGCGCATGGTCGCTGAAGCGCTGGTCTTTGTAGATCGACGCAGCGGCGGCCGTGGCCGCGATGGCCGGCGTGGCAATCTGGTAATCGATCCGCCAGCCCACATTCTTGGCCCATGCCTGCCCCCGATTGCTCCACCAGGTATAGCCTTCACCGGTCGCTTCGGGGTATAGCCGCCGGTAGACGTCGACCCATTTCAACTCATCGAACACGCGGGTGAGCCAACTGCGCTCTTCCGGCAGGAAGCCGCTGTTCTTGAGGTTGCCTTTCCAGTTCTTCAGGTCGATTTCCTGGTGGGCGATGTTCCAGTCTCCACAGATCACGACTTCGCGTCCGCAGCGTGCCAGTTGCCCGAGGTGGCTGAAGAAGCGCTCCATGAAGACAAACTTGGCCGCCTGGCGATGGTCGCCGCTTGAGCCGGAAGGCAGGTAGACCGAGATGACGGAAAGCCCGTCGTACACCAGTTCAATGTAGCGGCCTTCGGCGTCGATTTCGGGCACACCCAGGCCTTCGATGACCTGGTCAGGCTGCCTGCGGGCATATACGCCGACGCCGCTATAGCCCTTTTTCTCGGCGTAGTGAAAGTATCCCTGGTAGCCGTGCGGCGCACGCATGGCATCGGTCATGTTGGCCTCTTGGGCCTTGAGTTCCTGCAGGCAGATGAAATCGGCGTTCTGGTCCGGAACCCAGTCGAGAAAGCCCTTGGTGACGGCGGAGCGGATGCCGTTCAGGTTGGCGGTAATGATGCGCATGAAATCCAATACTCAACGGTGAACCCCTGAACTTTAACGCATGGGACGTTTCGCCGATAATTACGCTTTTCGCGTCTCAGGCAGATCCACATGGCAACGGCAAGCAACCGCAGCGACTTCGTGCGCTTCGCGCTCGATCAGGGCGTCCTTCGTTTCGGGGAATTCAAGGTCAAATCGGGCCGGCTCAGCCCCTATTTCTTCAATGCGGGGCTGTTCAATACCGGCGCCTCGGTGGGGCGCCTGGCGGAGTTCTACGCACAGGCCCTGATCGACTCTGGCCTTGAATTCGACATGCTGTTCGGTCCGGCCTACAAGGGCATTCCGCTGTCCACGGCCACAGCCATCAGTTTGGCCCGGCACCCCGCCATGCACGGGCGCGACATTCCATTTGCGTTCAACCGCAAGGAGGCGAAGGACCATGGCGAGGGTGGGGTACTCGTGGGGGCGCCTTTGCAGGGCAGGGTGGTGATCATCGACGACGTGATCACTGCGGGCACATCGGTGCGCGAGTCGGTGCAAATAATACGAGAAGCGGGTGCGCAGCCCGCGGCTGTGCTCATTGCGCTCGATCGCATGGAACGTGCCGGGCCCGACGACGCTCTGTCGGCTCACTCGGCGGTACAGGATGTACAGGCCACCTATGGCATTCCGGTGGTGAGCATCGCCTCGCTGGCCGACATTCTGGTGCTGCTCGAGGGCGATTCCACACTGGCCCAGCATCGCCCGGCGGTGCAGGCTTATCGCGAACGCTACGGGGTGTAGCGCAGCTTATCGCCGCTGTGCTGTCGCGTGCGGCGGCATCAAAGAAAACGGGCCGGCGTTAGCCGGCCCGGTTGCCATGCGGGTTGATCAGCCCAGCTTTTCTTTCAGCAGTTCGTTGACCTGCTGGGGGTTGGCCTTGCCCTTGGCAGCCTTCATGACCTGACCGACCAGCGAGTTGAAGGCCTTCTGTTTACCGGCGCGATACTCTTCAACGATCGCGGGGTTGGCAGCCAGCACTTCGTCGATCATGCCGCCGATGGCGCCCGTGTCGCTGATCTGCTTGAGGCCGCGCGCCTCGATGATCGCATCGGCGCTGCCGCCGTGTTCACCGCTCCACATCGCCGCAAAGACATCGCGGGCAATCTTGTTCGAGATGGTGCCGTCGATGATGCGCGCGATCAGCGCGCCGAGCTGTGCCGGGCTGACCGGGCTGTCGGTGATGCTCAGTTCGTCGCGATTGAGCGCGGCGGCCAGTTCGCCGAGGATCCAGTTGGCGCCGAGCTTGGCCTGGCCCTGCGGCAGGCTGGCAGCAAGGGCCTCGAAGAAGTCGGACGTGGCCCGGTCCATCGTGAGCTGTGCAGCGTCGTAGGCAGTCAGACCCAGCTCACTCTCGAAGCGGCTGCGCTTTTGCGAGGGAAGCTCGGGCATGCCGGCGCGCACCCGCTCGATCCATTCGGGCGCGATGACCAAAGGCGGCAGGTCGGGGTCGGGGAAGTAGCGGTAGTCGTGCGCGTCTTCCTTGCTGCGCATGCTGCGGGTTTCGTCGCGGTCGGCATCGTACAGGCGGGTTTCCTGCACCACTTTGCCGCCGTCTTCGATAAGCTCGATCTGGCGACGGGCCTCGTATTGGATGGCGCGCTCGAGAAATCGGAACGAGTTGACGTTCTTGATTTCGCAGCGGGTGCCAAATTCTTTCTGACCGACGGGGCGTACTGAGACGTTGGCATCGACGCGGAAGGAGCCTTCCTGCATGTTGCCGTCGCATACGCCGAGCCATACCACCAGCCCATGCAGGGTGCGGGCGTAAGCCACAGCCTCGGCGGCCGATCGCATCTCGGGTTCGGTCACGATCTCGAGCAGCGGGGTGCCGGCACGATTCAGGTCGATACCAGTCGAAGATTCGCCGTGCGGCCCGGTGAAGTTCTCGTGCAGGGACTTGCCCGCGTCTTCTTCAAGGTGGGCGCGGGTGAGGTTGACCGTTCTTTCTTGGTCGCCCACGAAAAAGCGCAGCGTGCCACCCTGAACGACGGGTATTTCGAGCTGGCTGATCTGGTAGTTCTTGGGGAGGTCCGGATAGAAGTAGGTCTTGCGCTCGAACTGCGAGCGCGGCGCAATTTGCGCACCTACCGCCAGGCCGAACAGAATGGCGCGCTCGACAGCGCCGCGATTCATGACCGGCAGTGCACCCGGCAGCGCCATGTCGATTTCGCTGGCCTGCGTATTGGGTGCGGCGCCGAAGCGCGTGCTGCTGTCTGAAAAGATTTTGGACTCGGTGGAAAGCTGAACGTGCGTTTCCAGGCCGATGACGATTTCCCAATCCATTATTGTTGTCCTGGAGTACGTTGATGCCAGTCGGTCGCCTGCTGGAAGCAGTCGGCCACCGCGAGCAGCTCGCCTTCGCAGAAGTAGTTGCCGATGATCTGCAGGCCTACGGGCAAGGGGCGCTCAGTGCCGAAGCCGCAGGGCACGGACAGGGCGGGCAGGCCGGCCAGGCTGACGCCCAGCGTGTAGATGTCGGCCAACCAGTCGGCGATGGTGTCTTCGCTGTAGTCGCCCAGTGGCATTGCCACCGTGGGACTCACCGGCCCCATGATCACGTCGCATTGCTCGGCGAAGGCCTTCTGGAAGTCATTGGCAACCATGCGCCGTACGCGCTGCGCCTGCAGGTAGTAGGCGTCGTAGTAGCCGTGGCACAGCACATAGGTACCGGCCAGCACGCGCCTGCGCACTTCGGCGCCAAACCCTTCGGCGCGTGAACGGCTGATCATGTCCTCGAGTTCTTCGTATTCCTGGGCGCGATGGCCGTAACGTACCCCGTCGAAGCGTGACAGATTGGACGAGGCCTCGGCCGGAGCGATCACGTAGTAAGCCGGAATCGACAGCTCGGTTCGGGGCAGGCTGATCTCGACACGCACGGCACCCAGGTCCTCGAAGGTCTTGAGCGCCTGCTCGACGGCCTGGGCAACGTCGGCCGACAAGCCGCCTTCGAAGAACTCGCGGGGCACGCCGATACGCAGCCCTTCGAGGGGCCGGCCTGCGTTGGCTTGCTGGCGGGTGATCGCAGCATCGAAGCGGCTGCGAATGCGGCCCGGAGTGTTGGGCGAGTTATCGCAAAACTCGAGGCTGGTGGAATCGAGGGGGTCGAAGCCTGTCATGGGATCCAGCACTTCGAGCAGGTCGCGTGCGTGCCGCGCGATAGGGCCGGCCTGGTCGAGGCTCGACGCGTAGGCGATCAGCCCGCGACGCGAGACGGTGCCGTAGGTGGGCTTGATCCCCGAGACCCCACAAAGTGCTGCAGGCTGACGGATCGAGCCGCCCGTGTCGGTGCCCGTGGCGGCCATGATCAGCCCGGCGGCGACCGCGGCGGCTGAGCCGCCCGAGGAACCTCCCGGTACGGCGTTGTGATCCCAGGGGTTGCGAACCGGCCCGAATACCGACGTTTCGTTGCGCGAACCCATGGCGAACTCGTCGCAATTCAGCTTGCCCAGCGAAACGGCACCGGCGCCGGCCAGACGGCTGACCAGCGTGGCGTCGAAGGGGCTGACGTAGCTGCTCAGCATGCGGCTGCATGCGGTGGTGCGCCAGCCGCGGGTGACGATCACGTCTTTGTGGCCGATGGGCACGCCCGCCAGCGAAGGCGCATTGCCGGCCTTGATGGCGGTATCGGCATCACGGGCTTGCTCGAGTGTCAGTTCGGGGTCGACATGGACGAAGGCGTTCAGGTCTTTGTGGGCCTCGATCGCTTCGAGCGCGCTGCGGGCGAGCTCGGTGGCGGTCAGCTGGCCGGCGTGTAGTGCTTCGCG
>JAEZGR010000108.1 GCA_023437255.1 Pseudomonadota bacterium
ATCTTCACCCGCTTTCAGGCTGCCAATCCCAACCCGCAGACCGAACTCGAGTACGAAACCCCCTTCCAGCTGCTGATTGCCGTCATTCTGTCGGCCCAGGCCACCGACCGCTCGGTGAACCTGGCGACGCGCCGCTTCTTTCCCACTCACGGAACGCCGCAGGGTCTGCTCGAAATCGGCGAAGAAGGCCTGGCGGAGCACATCAAGACCATCGGCCTGTTTCGCACCAAGGCGCGCAATGTCATTGCCACCTGCCGCATGCTGATCGATCTGTATGGGGGAAAGGTGCCGGCCGACCGCGCCGCCCTGGAAGCATTGCCCGGCGTAGGGCGCAAGACCGCCAATGTGGTGTTGAACACGGCCTTCGGCATGCCCACCATCGCCGTCGACACGCATATCTTCCGCGTCTCGAACCGCACCGGCATTGCTGCCGGCAAGAACGTGGTCGAGGTGGAGCGCCGGCTTGAGCGGGTGGTGCCCAAACCCTTTCTGCTGAACGCGCACCATTGGCTGATTCTGCACGGGCGCTACATCTGTGTGGCGCGCAAGCCCAAGTGCCCTCAGTGCGGCATCGCAGACCTGTGCGAATACCGGTACAAGACCCCCGCCTGATCTGCCAGGCTCGTCAGGCCCGGCAAGCCGCACTTTTCCAGATCGCGACCTGACGCCTCCGCCCCGCGGGCGCGAACGCTGTCGCCTGCGCCCCGACGCGACGCACCATTTCGTGCCCCGATACAAGCATGTGCGCCGCAGCATAAACGTGCCCACACCGACCGGTAGCAACCCGGTGATTTCCCTTTCCGGGTTTACCACAGACCTATGTAAAACCCGCATGGAAAGGGCGCCGGGCACCTTTCATACTTCATCCTCATACCTGTGTAACCCTGCCGTGTCCACGAGGCAACAATGACCGATCACATACTCGAGACCAGAAATCTCGTGAAGGAATTTCGGGGCTTCATCGCCGTGAATGACGTCAACCTCAAGGTGCGTCGCGGCACCATACACGCCCTCATCGGGCCCAACGGCGCAGGCAAGACAACCTGCTTCACCCTGCTCACCAAGTTTCTCACACCCACCGCCGGGCAGATCTTCTTCAACGGGGCCGAAATCACTCGCGAAGCCCCGGCCGATATCGCCCGACGCGGCATCATCCGGTCCTTCCAGATCTCCGCCGTGTTCCCGCAGCTCACGGTGCTCGAAAACGTTCGGATCGGTCTGCAGCGCAGCACCGGCGAGTCCTTTCATTTCTGGCGCAGCGACAAGATTCTCAACCGCCTCAATGACCAGGCGCTCGAACTGCTCGACCAGGTCGATCTGGCGAGCTTTGCCGACGAAATCACGGTCAACCTGCCCTACGGGCGCAAACGCGCGCTCGAAATCGCCACCACCCTGGCCATGAACCCGGAACTCATGCTGCTCGACGAACCGACCCAGGGCATGGGCCACGAAGACGTCGACCGCGTCACACAACTCATCAAGAAGGTCAGCGAAGGCCGCAGCATCCTCATGGTCGAACACAACATGAATGTCGTCTCGCAGATCGCCGACACCATCACCGTGCTTTCTCGCGGCGCCGTGCTCGCCGAAGGCCCTTATCAAGAGGTGTCCCGCAACCCTGCCGTCATGGAAGCCTATATGGGCACGTCCAGCGGCGAACTCGAAGGAGCCCACTGATGAGTACTCCCGCACTCGAAGTTCGCGATCTCCAGGCGTGGTACGGTGAATCACATGTGCTGCACGGCATCAACTTCAGCGTGAACCAGGGCGAAGTGGTCACCTTGCTGGGTCGCAATGGCTCGGGCCGCACCACCACCCTGCGCGCCATCCTGGGCCTCACCGGCTCTCGAAAGGGATCCGTGCGCATCCAGGGCACCGAAGCCATCCACCTGCCCACCTACCGAATCGCACATCTGGGCGTCGGCTACTGCCCCGAAGAGCGGGGCATTTTCGCCAGCCTGTCATGCGAGGAGAACCTCCTTCTGCCCCCGACCGTCGGCACCCTCGGCGGCGGCATGTCGCTCGCCGAAATCTACGACATGTTCCCCAACCTGCAGGAACGTCGCCACTCACCGGGTACCCGCCTTTCCGGCGGTGAACAACAGATGCTGGCCGTTGCGCGCATTCTGCGCACCGGGGCCAACCTGCTGCTGCTCGACGAAATCTCCGAGGGGCTTGCACCCGTCATCGTGCAGGCGCTCGGGCGCATGATCACCACGCTCAAGGCCAAGGGCTACACAATCGTCATGGTCGAGCAGAACTTCCGTTTTGCGGCGCCCCTGGCCGATCACTTCTATGTGGTCGAGCATGGCCAGATCGTCGAGTCGTTCGACGCTTCCCAGCTGTCTGCAAAACAAGATACGCTCAATACCCTGCTGGGCGTCTGAACGGTTGCCCGGCACGCCAATAAGAAAGCCTTACCAACAAAAGCAAAGCCTTATCGCCGGCGATCCCGGCAACAACAAGGAGACAACTCAATGAAACTTCGCACCCTTCCCGCCGTCCTGGCCCTGGCCGGCTTTGGCGCCGTCGCACCGCTGAATGCAGCGGTCATCTCCGACGACGTCATCCGTATCGGTTTCATCACCGACATGTCGGGGGTCTACTCCGATATCGACGGTCCGGCCGGCGGCGACTCGATCCGCATGGCCATTGAGGACATGGGTGGCGAGATCAACGGCAAGAAGATCGAACTGCTCGTCGCCGACCACCAGAACAAGGCCGATATCGCCTCGGCGCGCGCCCGCGAATGGTTCGACGAACAGAAGATCGACGTGCTGATCGGCGGTACCAACTCCAGTACCGCACTGGCCATGGCCGGCGTGGCCGCCGAAAAGAAGCGCCCCTTCATCTCCGTGGGTGCGGCAGCTTCCGACCTGACCAACGCCCAATGCTCCCCCTACACCGTGCACTACGCCTACGACACCACTGCACTGGCGCGCGGCACCGGCTCCGCCGTGGTGAATGCCGGTGGCAAGGACTGGTTCTTTCTCACGGCCGACTACGCCTTCGGCCACGCCCTTGAGCGCGACACCTCCAACGTGGTGAAGCAGGCCGGCGGCCGCATCGTCAACAACGTGCGCGCGCCGCTCAGCACCACCGACTTCTCCTCCTTCATGTTGCAGGCCCAGTCCTCGGGCGCCAAGATTCTTGGCCTCGCCAACGCCGGCGGCGACTTCATCAACTCGGTCAAGGCGGCTCGCGAGTTCGGCGTGACACCCGGCATGAACCTGGCCGGCCTGCTGGTGTTCATCAACGACATCCATGCGCTGGGCCTCGACGCCACGCAGGGCATGTACCTCACTTCCGGCTGGTACTGGGACATGGACGACGAGTCACGCAAGTGGGCTCAGCGCTTCAACGAGAAGCACAAGCGCATGCCGTCGTTCCTGCAGGCCGGCGACTACTCGGCCGCCACGTTCTACCTGCGCGGTGTGAAGGAAACGGGTTCCGACGACCCCGACACCATCATGAAGTGGATGAAATCCAACCGCATCAAGGATTTCTTCGCGAAAGACGGCTTCGTGCGTGAAGACGGGCGCATGATCTATGACATGTACCTGGTACAGGTCAAGACACCTGCCGAATCCTCGCGCGAATGGGATTACTACAAGATCGTCGAGCGCCTGCCGGGCGACAAGGTCTACGGTTCTCTCGAAGAGTCCACCTGCAAGCTGGTGAAAAAGTAAGCGCGTGAGTCCTGCCACGCCCCTGTCCCTTGAAAACGGCAGGGGCGTGCGCGCTCGCGCATACGCCATCCGCATCATCATGGATCACCCACGCTTATGACTGACGTTTTCGGCATTCCCATTCAGGCGCTGCTGGGCCAGGTACTTCTGGGTCTGGTAAACGGCTCGTTCTATGCAGTGCTGTCACTCGGCCTTGCGGTCATATTCGGCCTTCTCAACATCATCAACTTTGCTCACGGCGCCCTGTACATGCTCGGCGCCTTTCTGGCATGGATGGGGTTGACCTACTTCGGCCTGAATTACTGGATCATGCTGATCCTCGCACCGCTGCTGGTCGGCGCCTTCGGCATCCTGCTCGAAAAGACACTGATCCGGCACCTGTACAAGCTCGACCACCTTTACGGTCTGCTGCTCACGTTCGGCATCACGCTGCTGCTCGAAGGCGTCTTCCGCAGCTTCTACGGTGTGTCGGGGCAGCCCTATTCCACTCCGGCCCTGCTGCAGGGCGGCGTGAATCTCGGCTTCATGTACCTGCCCATCTATCGTGCCTGGGTCGTTGTCGCATCGATCGTGGTGTGTCTGGCGACGTGGTTCATGATTGAAAAGACCCGGCTCGGCGCCCTGCTGCGCGCCGGCACCGAAAACCCCAAGCTGGTCGAAGCGTTCGGTGTGAACGTGCCGCGCATGGTCACGCTCACCTACGGTTTCGGGGTGGCGCTGGCCGGCTTTGCCGGCGTACTTGCCGCACCCGTCATGCAGGTTTCGCCGCTCATGGGCTCGAACCTGATCATCGTGGTGTTTGCCGTGGTGGTCATTGGCGGCATGGGCTCGATCATGGGTTCCATTCTTACCGGTCTGGGCCTGGGCGTCATCGAAGGCCTGACCAAGGTCTTCTGGCCTGAAGCCTCGAACACCGTCGTCTTCATCATCATGGTCATCGTGCTTCTGCTGCGCCCCGCAGGCCTTTTCGGGAAAGAAAAATGAACCGTCAGTTGGCACTTTATATCGTCCTCGCGATTCTGATCGCCCTGCTGCCTGCCGCAGGGGCCTACCCGATCTTCATCATGAAGATCATGTGTTACGCCCTATTTGCCTGCGCGTTCAACCTGCTGTTGGCCTATACCGGGCTGCTCTCGTTCGGGCACGCGGCCTTCCTGGGCGGCGCCGCGTACGCCACCGGCCATTCACTGGCCGTGTGGGGCTTCCCCACCCTGCTGGGCCTGCTCTTCGGCACCTTCGTGGCGGCAATGCTGGGCCTCGTCATGGGCGCCCTGGCGATCCGTCGCAGCGGCATCTATTTCGCCATGATCACCCTGGCCATGGCGCAGATGATCTTCTTCTACTTTTTGCAGGCGCCGTTCACACACGGCGAAGACGGCCTGCAGGGGATCCCGCGCGGCAGCGTCTTCGGCATCGATCTTTCCAACGACCTGAATCTGTACTACCTGGTGTGGGTGGTGTTCATCTTTGGCTTCATGGTCTGCTGGCGTACCGTCAACTCGCCCTTCGGGCAGGTGCTCAAGGCCCTGCGCGAAAACGAAGACCGCGCGGTGTCGCTGGGCTACGATGTCGCACGCTTCAAGCTGCTGGTGTTTGTCAGTTCCGCCACGCTGGCCGGCCTGGCCGGCGCAACCAAATCGTTGGTGTTCGTGTCCGCCACGCTCTCCGACGCCACCTGGCAGATGTCCGGGCTCGTCATCCTCATGACCCTCATCGGCGGCCTGGGCACGTTCCTCGGTCCGGTGCTGGGGGCCCTCATCGTGGTTGTGCTCGAAAACAAGGTAGGCGAATTCGGCCACCTGCTCACGCAGTGGACAGGCATCGGCTGGTTCCGTGTGCTGGGCGAATCCGTCACCATGGTGATCGGCCTGATCTTCATCATTTGCGTGATGGCCTTCCGGCGCGGCATCATCGGCGAGATTCTGCATCGCTACGG
>JAEZGR010000130.1 GCA_023437255.1 Pseudomonadota bacterium
GACGAAGATCAGGTTGTCGAGCTTCTCGCGCGCCGCCAGGCTGATGGCGCCCAGGGACTCGGGCTCGTCCATTTCGCCGTCGCCGCAGAACACCCAGACCTTGCGTTTGCTGGTGTCGGCAATGCCACGGGCGTGCAGGTATTTGAGGAAGCGGGCCTGATAGATGGCCATGAGCGGGCCAAGACCCATCGACACCGTGGGGAACTGCCAGAACTCCGGCATGAGCTTCGGGTGCGGGTAGGAAGGCAGACCCTTGCCGTCGACTTGCTGGCGGAATTTGTGGAGCTGTTGTTCGGTGATTCGCCCTTCAAGGTAGGCGCGACCGTAAATACCCGGTGAGGAGTGACCCTGAAAGTACACCAGGTCACCGCCGTGGTCTTCGGTTTCGGCGTGCCAGAAATGGTTCTGGCCACAGCCGATCATGGTGGCCAGCGAGGCGAACGACGCGATGTGGCCGCCCAGATCGCCGCCGTCGGCAGGATGCTTGCTGTTGGCCTTGACGACCATGGCCATGGCGTTCCAGCGCACATACGAGCGAATGCGCTCTTCGAGCACCAGATTGCCCGGATGCGGCGGTTCCAGGCCCGGCGGAATCGTGTTTACATAAGCGGTGTTCGCCGAGAAGGGAATATAGGCGCCGGAGCGGCGCGCCAGATCGATGAGCCGTTCAAGAAGAAAGTGGGCACGTTCCGGGCCTTCGCGGTCAAGCACCGCTTCAAGCGCTTCGAGCCATTCTTGTTCTTCTAGGCGGGCATCGTCGGCCTCGGGGACCGAAGACTGGGCGTGTGCAAGAGAGGACATGCGAATCTCCTAATCTATTTTCGGTGTCCGGAAGGCTTACGGACAATGCGTTCCTGCCACGACGGGGCCTGATGACCCGGTGGCACCACGGCTCATTCTAGGGAGAAGGTGATGAGCGGGCAAGCAATATTTCATTTTATGGTTTTAGACTTCATGATGTGAAATAACACCCATCAGTTCTGACAGGTGGGCGCCAGCAAAACCGGAATTGGCCCCTGTTTGCCTGCTGCGACTACAATTGCTGACGCGCCCGATTTCGGCATTTGTATCCATGGCCAGCCACTCAAAGAAATCCCTGATTCCCACTACGTTCTATGACCAGGCCCGTCATTCGCGCCGGGGGTTCTACTGGTTGACGCCGGTTATCGTGCTGATTCTTTACCTGTGCGTCATGGGGGCGTTCATCTGGCTGCAGCGCCTGCATCACGACAGCGTGATGTTTGTGACGATCGACCAGGAAACCCGTCAGCAGCGCCTGATGATGATCATCGTGGCGCTGTCATTCGTCATTGTGCTGAGTTTGCTTGCACTCTGGCGTTATACGCGCTTTCGCACGCGTGCAGAAGCCGCCCTCATCGCCGAAACGGGTTTTCGCCGGGCCATGGAAAACTCGATGTCCACGGGCATGCGCGTCTTCGACATGCAGGGGCGCATCGCTTATGTGAACCCCGCCTTCTGTCGAATGATCGGCTGGAATGAAGCCGATCTGATCGGCCGCACGGCGCCCTTCCCTTACTGGATACCCGGGCGCCATGCCCAACATCGCGAAACGCTTGATCTGCTGCTGTCGGGTCGCACACCCAGTAGCGGGCTCGAGGTCGAGGCGCAGCGGCGCGACGGCTCGCGCTTTACCGCACGCATGTATGTCTCGCCCCTGCGAGACCCCAACGGCGAACAGATCGGCTGGATGACCTCCATGACCGACATCACGGAGCCCAAGCGCATTCGCGAGGCCCTGACTGCGGCGCACGAACGCTTCATGACGGTGCTCGAAGGCCTCGACGACGCGATCTCCGTGGTTGCCGACACCACTGAAGGGCTCGAGCTGCTGTTTGCCAATCGCACCTACCGCCGCTTTTTCGGCGCGCAGTCGAACGGTCACGCCGAACTGCTGGGCGGTCGCCTGGGCCGCTTCACCGACGAAACAGTCGAAATCTATTCCGAATCCGCTCAGCGCTGGTTCGAGGTGCATCACCGGATCCTCGCCTGGACCGACGGCCGCCGCGTGCGCCTGCAGGTCGCCCGCGACATCACAGAGCGGCGCCGCCACGAAGAAGCCTCGCAGATCCAGCAGGAAAAGATTCAGCTCACCAGCCGCCTGACCACCATGGGCGAAATGGCCTCATCGCTGGCGCACGAACTGAACCAGCCGCTGACCGCCATTGCCAACTACAACATGGCGGCGGTCGCGATGCTCAAGGCCGGCATCGCCGACCAGGACCGCCTGCTCGAGGCGCTCGAAAAATCGGCGAGCCAGGCTGAGCGCGCCGGCAAGATCATCAGCCGCATCCGCGAATTCGTTAAGCGCAGCGAACCGCGTCGCCAGCGGGTCAAGGTCACACAGATTCTCGATAACGCCGTCGCCTTCGCCGAAATCGACGCCCGCAAACGCCAGATCGATATCGAGCAGCAACTGCCCGACCCGCTGCCCGACGTGCTTGCCGACCCGATTCTCATCGAGCAGGTATTATTGAATCTGCTGAAGAACGGCGTGGAAGCCATGGAAAAGAGCAGCTACCACGTCCTTCACGTGAACGTGACGCCGCAAGGCAACATGCTCGAGATCGCCGTCATCGACCGGGGCCACGGCCTGCGCGACCCCGAGCGGCTGTTCGAACCGTTCTACAGCACCAAGTCCGAAGGTCTGGGCATGGGGCTGAACATCTGTCGCACTATCATTGAGTCTCACCACGGACGCCTGTGGGCCGACCAGAATCCGGAAGGTGGCACCATCTTCCGCTTTACTCTGCCCTGCGCACCGCAGGGCGCCCCGGCAATACAAGAAGACATCCAGGAGCAGAACGCATGACCAACACCCAAGCAACGAGCACGATTTACATTGTCGATGATGACGAAGCAGTACGTGACTCACTGCGCTGGCTGCTCGAGGCAAACGGCTACCGCGTCAAGAGTTTCAGTGGTGCCGAGGAATTCCTCCAGTCGTATGACCCTGATCAAGTCGGCGTGCTCATCGCCGACGTGCGCATGCCCGGCATGAGCGGCCTCGAGCTGCAAGAAGCGCTGATTGCGCGCCAGGCACCCATTCCCATCGTGTTCATCACGGGTCACGGCGATGTCCCCATGGCCGTCTCCACCATGAAGAAAGGCGCCGTCGATTTCCTCGAAAAGCCATTCAATGAAAGCGATCTGCGTGAGATCGTGGCCCGCATGCTCGACGACGCGGCCGAACGCGTGAACCAGGCCCGCGCGCGACGCGACCAGCAGGCCGTGCTCAGCCGCCTGACTGCCCGCGAACAACAGGTGCTCGAACGCATCGTGGCCGGCCGCCTGAACAAACAGATCGCCGGCGACCTGAATATCAGTATCAAAACCGTAGAAGCCCACCGGGCCAATATCATGGAAAAACTTGAAGTCACCACCGTGGCCGATCTCATGAAGATCGCGCTGACCAATGCCGAGGGTTCGGCATGAGCGCTCGCATTATCGATGGCAAGGCGTTGTCCGACACCGTTCGCGCCGAAGTTGCCGAACGCGTGAAGGCGCTTTCCGCCCGTGGAATTCAGCCCGGCCTGGCGGTCGTGCTGGTAGGCGAAGACCCTGCCTCGCAGGTCTACGTGCGCAACAAGGCCGCCGCCTGCGAAAAGGCCGGGCTGTATTCGCGCGTGATCCGCATGGGCGAAGACACCACCGAGGCCGAATTGCTCGATATGGTGCGGCAGCTCAACGAGGATTCCGCCATCCATGGAATCCTGGTCCAGTTGCCGCTGCCGGGTCACATGAACGCAGCAAAGGTCATCGAGACAATCGCCGCCGAGAAAGACGTCGACGGCTTTCACATCAGCAACGCCGGTCTGCTCATGACGGGCAAGCCGCTGTTCAGGCCCTGCACGCCCTATGGGGTGATGCGCATGCTCGAATCCGAGCAGGTGCCGCTGCGCGGAGCCGAGGCCGTCATCGTCGGAGCCAGCAATATTGTGGGCAAGCCCATGGCCATGCTGCTGCTGGCTGCAGGGGCCACCGTCACGCTGTGCAACTCCAAGACCCGCGATCTGGGGGCACAGACGCGCCGTGCCGACGTCCTGATCGTGGCCACGGGCCGCCCCGGCATCGTCACCGGCGACATGATCAAGCCGGGCGCAGTGGTCATCGACGTCGGTATCAATCGCCTGCCCGACGGGCGCCTTGTGGGCGACGTGGATTTCGAGAGCGCACGCAACGTGGCAGGTGCCATCACCCCCGTGCCGGGCGGTGTGGGTCCCATGACCATCGCCATGCTCCTGGTCAACACGCTCGAAGCTGCCGAACGCAGCGCGGCAGGCCTTGCGCTGCAAACCCAAAGTTGAACTGCATCATCAATGTCACAGAATCCCCTGCTGGTCCCCGTCTCCTCCCTGCTTGACTACGCCTCGATCCGGCCGGAACACATCGAGTCCGCCGTTCCCGCGCTCATCGAAGAAGCACGGGCCGCCGTCGAGCGCGCTGCCGACCCGAGTCTGCCCCCGACCTGGAACGCGATTCTCGAACCCCTGGAAGACAGCAGCGAGCGGCTGTGGCGGGCGTGGTCGGTGGCCGGACACCTGAACGGCGTGGTCAACACACCGGAGATCCGCAAGGCCTATAACGCCTGCCTGCCTGCCATCACCGCCTATTCCACCTGGGTGGGCCTGCACCGAGGTCTTTACGCCCAGTATCTGCGCCTCAAGGCACCCGACGCCTTCGAGCAGCTGACGCCGGCGCGCAAGCGCATTGTCGATCTGGCACTGCGGGATTTCCGACTGAGCGGCGTGGAACTCGAAGGCGAGGCACGTGATCGCTACACCGTCATCTCCGACGAGCTCGCACAGGCCTCGCAGAAGTTTTCCGAGAACGCCCTCGACGCCGTCGACGAATGGAAGCTTCCGGTCACCGACCGCGCCCTGCTCGACGGCATTCCCGACGACGTGCTCGAGGCCGCGAAGGCGGCCGCCGAGGAGACCGGGCAAGACGGCTGGGTGCTGACCTTGAAGATGCCCTGCTACCTGCCGGTTCTGCAACATGCCCGCGACCGGTCTGTGCGCGAACAGATGTATCGCGGTTATGCCACCATTGCCTCCGACCAGGGCGACACGCGCTACGACAACTCGGGCCTCATCGAAAGCCTGCTTGCACTGCGCGCCGAGGAAGCGGCGCTGCTGGGCTTCGGCAGCTTCGCCGACATGCGTCTCGAAACCCGCATGGCCGACACCCCGGCCCAGGTGCTCGAATTCCTGCGTGAACTGGCGGGCCGTGCCCGCCCCTTCGGGCAACGTGACCTCGCGGAGCTGCGCGAGTTCGCCGCAGGAGAGCTCGACATCACCGATCTGCAGCCCTGGGACATCCCTTTCGTTTCGGAGCGCCTGCGCGAAGCCCGCTACGCGTATTCCGAAGAAGAAGTGCGCCAGTACTTCACTGAACCGCGTGTGCTGGAAGGCTTGTTCAGCGTGGTGGGCCGTTTGTTCGGCATTCGCCTGCTGCCCATCGACGCACCGGTCTGGCACCCCGACGCACGCGCCTACGCCGTGCAGGACGCCTCGGGCGAATCGCTCGGCACGCTTTATCTCGATCTGTACGCCCGACAGGGCAAGCAGAGCGGCGCCTGGGTCGACAGCGAACGATCGCGTCGGCTCACGCCATCCGGGGTACAGACCCCCGTTGTGTACCTCACCTGCAATTTCTCGCGTCCGACGGCAGACCGGCCCAGCCTGCTGACCCACGACGACGTCATCACGCTCTTTCACGAAAGTGGCCACGCCCTGCACGCCCTGCTTTCCAAGGTCGATGACCCGGCGTCCTCGCCCTTTTCCAGTGTGGAATGGGACGCTATCGAGCTTCCCTCCCAGTTCATGGAAAACTTCTGCTGGGAATGGTCGGTCATCCAGTCGCTGACCCAACACGTCGACACGGGCGAACCGCTGCCGCGCAAGCTCTACGACAAGATGCTGGCCGCGCGCAACTTCCAGAGCGGCATGCAGATGCTGCGCCAGATCGAGTTCGGCCTGTTCGACATGCTCATCCATCGGGGCGCCGCCGGCCTGTCCATCAGCGATGTGCTCGCCACGCTCAATGAGGTCCGCCGCGAAGTGGCGGTAGTGATGCCGCCGGTCTGGCACCGCTTCCCGCACAACTTCTCGCACCTGTTTGCAGGCGGGTACGGCGCCGGCTATTACAGCTACAAATGGGCTGAGGTGCTGTCGGCCGATGCGTATGCCGCCTTCGAGGAAGCCGCGAAGCCGGCCGCCGACGGCACGCGTGACACCCTTGACCCCGAGACGGGCCGACGCTTCCTGGCTGAAATCCTGGCGGTGGGCGGCACGCGACCGGCTGCCGAATCATTCCGGGCTTTCAGGGGCCGTGAACCCTCGCTTGACGCCCTGCTGCGCCACAGCGGCATGGCCGAAGCGCCATGAGCACGTCTTCATTTTCCCGGTTGATGCCCGTGGGCAGGTGCGTGGCACTGCCCGCCGCCGTCGCGCTCCTCGCGGCACTGGTCGCCGCCCCGTTGCAGGCGCAGGCCGTGGATCCCGGTACGCTGCCCGGCGCCACGACCGACACCGCGGCGCAAGACAGCCGCCACGCGCAAGGCGCCGATTCCGCCATCCACCCCATTCGCGGATTCCTGCCGGATCTGGACTTCGAGCTGATTGCCGCGGGTGACAAGACCTTGACCGAGGCGCACTTCCGCGACAAGGTCGTGATGATGTTCTTCGGTTACGCCAGCTGCCCCGACATCTGCCCCACCACCATGGCGGCCCTCGCGGCGGTCATGGAAAACCTGGGCAAAGAAGCCGAGCACGTGCGGGTTGTATTCGTGAGCGTCGATCCGCACCGTGACACGCCCGAGATCCTTCAGGCCTACGTCAACGCCTTCGATAGCCGATACGCAATCGGGCTCACCGGCAGCCCCAAGCAGATCGAGCGCCTGGCACGGCGTTATCGCGTCGCCTACCAGATCGAGAAACCA
>JAEZGR010000155.1 GCA_023437255.1 Pseudomonadota bacterium
GATCCAGTGCGACATGCCGTTCACGCGCAGCGCCATCGCGGTCACTGCGGCCACCGCACCGGCCGTCACCTGACCCGCATGCCATAACCAGATGGCGTAACCGCCCGCCCCCAGAATAAGCCCCGACACCAGCGCCTGATTCACGATTTCGAACTGGCTCACCAGCCGCATCTGCCGGTAACCGGTCAACTTGAAGTCTTCCATGGCAGCGCGCGCAAACTGCGCCTCGCGACGCGTGTGCGAGAACAGCTTTATGGTGGCAATGTTTGCATAAGCATCGGTGACCCGCCCGGTCATCGAGGAGCGCGCATGCGCCTGTTCCTGACCGACCTTGCCCAACCGCGGAACGAAATACGACATGGCAACGCAGTACAGCGCCACCCAGACGATGAACGGCAACATCAGGCGAAGATCAAAGCCGCCTGCCAGCGCCACGATGGTGACGAAATAAAGCCCCACACCCACCACAATCTCGCAGAAGGTGAGTATGACGTCGCGTACCGCCAACGCCGTCTGCATGACCTTCGTGGTGACCCGCCCCGCAAACTCGTCGGCAAAGAAGGAAAGGCTCTGGCCGAGCATGAGCCGGTGGAAGTTCCAGCGCAAGCGCAGCGGCAGATTGATGGCGAGCCCCTGGTGCTGCACCATTGTGCGCAGGGCCACGAGCCCCACGCTCGCCACCACCAGGGAACAGATCGTGATCAACACGCGCCGTTGATCAGACGAAGCCGCTTCCCCGGCTTGCCAGCTGGAAAGCAGATCGACGACCTGCCCCAAAAAGGCAAAAAGCCAGGCTTCGTAGACCGATACCGCTGCGCTGAGCAGCGCCAGCGCACCAATGTAGCGGCGCGAACCCCGAGTACAGAACCACAGAAAGCTCAGCAGACCCTCAGGGGGCCGGCCGGGCTCCGCAGCAGGGAACGGATTGAGCAGACCTTCGAACCAGCGAAGCACGATACCTCTTCAGAGTGAAGGGGTATTTTAGCGGGTCCGAGAGTAGATATTTTCTTGGAGAATGCCAATAGGTGAGCCGCGCGGTTGACTTCCTGTATCTCTCCAAAACCCGCTAGACCTATAGCATCGAAGACGAGACCGCTGATAGCAGTCGCCAGGCCAGACTGCCACGGGATGCCCCCTCATTGGCCATGGCGACAACGCCAACGCCTTGCCTAGACCGAGCCTCTTTTCTACACTGAAGCAGCGTCATCGCCGCCTAGCACCGTCTCAGCGCGCGTATTCGAGGTTCCAATAAAACTTGCATCACCAGGACGACACAAAAATGATGAAAAAAAGCGCTTTCGCGGTCTCTGCCCTTCTCTTCTCGGCATACGCCCATGCGGCGGCGCCCAATGAAGATCAGGTCAAACAGGCACTGTATGAACACTATGCAACGGCACAAGGTGCCGCCCAGCTGCAAGCGACGCTGGAAAAAGGAGTCGGCGTCAGCGGCTGCGAAGCACGCGGCGATGAATACCGTTGCATGGTCGAGAACAAAGCACTCGGCAACAGCATTCCCATGTTCTTCCGATTCGACGCGGCTCAGAACAAGTGGGTCTTTGTAAAAGAAGAGACCAACTGAGCTGCATAGCGGGTGGGTCGGCACGATCCCGCCCCGCTCATATCATCAAGCTGCGTTGGCAGCGATGTCCGGGCCCTGATCCTCTAGCGGATACAAGGGCCTTGCTCTGCGCGCGTACGGATACATGCTCCAATCGGCGCTGGTAGCCCCGGGGCTGTCGCACTCGACAAGACCCGCCGAGATGGGTACGAACACCGGCCGGCAGTACATGCGTGACTTCAGTATCAGGAATCGCGCTTCCCGGGGGTCTTGTCCGAGGCTTTCGAAAACACCGAGGTCCCAAGGCTCGTGCGTGCGTTCCGTCACCACCAGTCGCGCAGCACCGATATCGAGCACGGCGGAGCGCCCCATGCAGGCACGCTGCCCGGTATAGGTCGGCCCGGTAATCGTGTACCAACCATCGCTCAGCGCGGCGACCGTTCCTTCCAACATCGGGGGTGCTGCCTTCCGCCCCAAATGCTCAAGCGAGCGCTTGTTGCCGACCGCCAGCGTCAAGCGCGCGCCCACCCCGGCATCGTGCATGCGCCCGACGGCTTCCGGGTCACAATAAAGCCCGGCCAATATGCCCTGCATGCCGGCCTGCAAGGCGGCTGACAGAACATCCATCGTGTCGCAAGTGCCTCCGGACATGCAATTGTCGCCATGGTCCAGTATCAACACCGGCCGGCTCGCACTGGCCGCCAAAGACTGCGCACGCTGCAGCGAGGCAGCCATGGGCTCGCGCTCGTAGGTGAAGCCCTCGCGTTCGTTCCAGATTTGGTCGGCGATCCTGTCGGCAACGGCCTGGGCCGCATCGCGATCTCCGTCGCCTACGACCACCACGCTGATACAGGGATGCTCGATATCCGCCAGCCCGAACCCCGGTAATACGGATACGGCGCCCATGCCTTCGTCTTCTGCCTGCCGGGCGGCCTCGACGGCCCGCCGCATGGCCTCAGACTGGGTACCGCTGCGCAGCGTATGCGTAATCAGCGGGAGCCGGCGCCAGGCGATCACGGGGTCGAACGCGCCCTTCAGCTTTGCAAACAGCAGTCGCCCGGCGAGCTCGCCCGTCTCGTACATATCGATGTGCGGGTAGGTCTTGAAGCTCGCGATGACATCGGCATTGTCGATCATCTTCTGCGTGACGTTCCCATGCAGGTCCAGAGCGACCGCAATCGGAATACCCGGCACGGCACGGCGTAGGCGCTCGAGCAGCTCGCCCTCTCCGTCATCAGTCTGCTCGGCGACCATTGCGCCGTGCAGGTCCAGCAGCAAGACATCGCATCCCGGCGCCTGAGAGACGATCGTGTCGACGATGTGCTCGTAGGCATCCGCCTGCACGCGTCCGCTCGGATAGGCGGTCGCGTCAATGGGCGTCACGATCTGCGCGCCCTGTTCCCTGGCAAGGTCGATGAATGCCGCCATGGCCGTGCGCTTGCCGAAGTTGGCATCATAGGCGTCGGGGCCGTAAGTCGGGCCCGCAGGGCCGAACGACTCGAGCGGTGTCGGCACGGGAGAAAACGTGTTCGTCTCGTGATTCATGCGTGCAATCAAGACTTTCACACGGCGCCTCCATTGGAAGCGCCGGCCACGCCCGCCGCCCGCAAAATGGCGTGCAGAAGCACATTGCAGCCGGCTTCAAGATGCTCCGGCCGGGCGTCTTCGATTTCGTTGTGGCTGATGCCGTCTTTGCAGGGTACGAAGATCATCGCGGTCGGCGCGACCCGGGCCAGGTACACCGCATCATGCCCCGCACCGCTGATCACCGGCATGGCGCTCATGCCCATCGCACGCGCGCAACTGTCGACATAGTCGACGAGCCGGCGATCAAAGGCCTGCGGCGGGAAATAAACCACGGGTTCGAGTACCACGTCGACGCCGGTGTCATTCTGGACACGCTCGCAGAGCTCGCGAAGCGCGGCATCCATGGCGTCCAGCGTGGCGTCATCAGCCGCGCGCAGATCAACGGTGATCTTCACACGACCCGGAATCACGTTACGCGAGTTCGGGAAGTTGTCGATCCAGCCCACGGTTCCGCGCCCGTGCGGCGCGTTCGACAAGGCAATCTCGTTCACGCCGGTGATGACCCGAGCGGCAGCGAGCATGGCGTCGCGACGCAACTCCATGGGCGTGGGGCCTGCGTGCGCCTCCATACCTTGCAGGGTCAGGTCGTACCAACGCTGCCCCAGCGCTCCTTCGACCACACCGATCACGGTGTCATTGGCTTCAAGAATGGGGCCCTGCTCGATATGCGCCTCGAAATACGCACGCACAGCTGCGGCCTGCGCGGGCTGTTCGCCTGCATACCCGATCGCCTTCAAGGCATCCGCCACCGACACGCCTTCGCGGTCGCGCTGCGCCAGCACGTAGTCCAGCGTGAAAGCGTCGGCAAATACCCCGGATCCCATCATGACGGGCACGAACCGCGATCCCTCTTCGTTGGTCCACACCACGACCTCGACGGGTGCTTCTGTCTGGACACCGTGAGCTTCCAATGTGCGAAGCACCTCGATCCCTGCCAGCACACCATAGTTTCCGTCGAACTTTCCGCCGGTTGGCTGTGTGTCGATATGGCTGCCCGTCATGACGGCGGGCAGATCGTCACGCACACCGGCACGCCGCATGAAGATATTGCCGATGCCGTCTACCCGAACGGTGCATCCCAGTTCCCGGGCCCAGTTGCTCACCAGGTCGCGGCCCTGGCGGTCGAGATCCGTGAGCGCGAGGCGACACACCCCGCCTTTGTCGGTGGCGCCGATACGAGCCAGCTCCATCAGAGCGCCCCACAACCGAGAACCATCGATGCGCAGATCGGGCAGCGGGCTGACTCCCGCGGCGGGAGCCGCATTTGTACTAGTGTTCATAACAATTCTTCCTGTCAAACATTGACCCCGAGGTAGCGATCCTTGATCGCCGTGTCCTGCTTGAATTCCTCGTTGGAGCCGGAATAGACGATCTGCCCCTGTTCGATGATGAAGTGGCGATCCGCCAGCTGCGTGCAGACTTCCAGATTCTGCTCAACGAGCAGAATGGAAATCCCGGTTTCGCGAATCTTCTTGATCTGCGCCACAATTTCCTCAACGATCACCGGCGCAAGCCCTTCGACCGGCTCATCGAGCATGAGCAGGCGGGGATGATTCATGAGGGCGCGGCCAATCGACAGCATCTGCTGCTCCCCGCCCGACAGCTGCCCGCCACCGTTGCGCCGCCGTTCCTTCAAGCGCGGAAACAGTTGGTACACATCCTCCAGCTGCCAGGGGGAATCCTTGCGCAACCCCAGCTTCAGGTTCTCTTCCACCGTCAACAGCTTGAAGATCCCGCGGTCCTCGGGCACCAGGCAGATGCCCATGCCGGCG
>JAEZGR010000204.1 GCA_023437255.1 Pseudomonadota bacterium
GGGCCGGGGCGTCAGCCGATCCAGCGCCCGCGCCTTCGGACGAGGGCATGCGTATTGCAGGGCGGGTCGACGGCGCGGCGCCGGCCGTGGCACTGACGCCGCCTTCGCTCTACGGCCTGCGCAAGGGGCTGCCTTATCCGGTGCGCGGCGAAGTGCAGGGCCGCTTTGGTATGGATCGCCCCGAAGGCGGCACCTGGCGCGGCATCGTCCTGCGCGCGTCCGAAGGCGTGCGCGTCGGGGCGGTGGCGCCAGGCAGGGTTGTATATGCCGGCTGGCTGAGCGGCTTCGGGAATTTGATGATTCTGGATCACGGCAACAAGTATCTGACCGTCTACGCCTATAACCAGAGCCTGCTCAAGCAGGTGGGCGACGTGGTGAACACCGGCGACGCGATCGCCACTGTGGGCGCCACGGGCGGGCAGGTGGAGCCCGGTCTATACTTTGAAATACGCCACGGGGGGAAACCGGTCAATCCCCTGATATGGTTGGGTGGGTAGTTTCGTTACTATCTCTCGTGTGGCGTCGCGCGCCGGCGCTGGCCAAAAATTACTATGAAATCGGGTATGTGCATGAGCACTCGCAGGGTACGCAGTTTGAGTCTGGTGCTGATCGGGGCGATCGGCGGAATACTTCTCAGTGTGGGCATTTCGGCTGTCGCACAGCGGGGCGAACCCTTGCCGCTCAAGGAGCTGCAGCAGTTCGCCAATGTGTTTGCGGCCATCAAGGCCAGCTATGTCGAGCCTGTCGCCGATGAGAAGCTCATCAACGATGCCATCAAGGGCATGTTCGATGACCTCGACCCGCACTCAGCGTATCTCGATGCCGACGCCTTCAAGGAAATGGAAGCGATCACCCAGGGCGGCTTCGGCGGCCTGGGCATCGAAATCGGCAGCGAAGACGGTCAGCCCAAGGTGATTTCGCCCATTGAAGACACCCCGGCGTTTCGCGCCGGTATTCTGGCGGGCGACCTCATCACGCACATCGACGGCAAGCCCACCAAGGGCATGACGCTCAGCGAAGCCATCAAGCTCATGCGTGGCGAACCGCAGACCAGCATCGTGCTGACCATCAGCCGGGCCGGTCGTGACAAGCCGCTGGAACTCACCATCGTGCGTGACATCATCAAGGTGCGCAGCGTGCGCAGCAAGATGCTGCCCAACGACATCGGTTATGTGCGTATTGCGCAGTTCCAGGAACGTACCGCTCCCGATCTGGTGCGCCATCTGCGCGAGCTGGGCGCCGAAAAACCGCCCAAGGGGCTGATCCTCGACCTGCGCAACGACCCGGGCGGCCTGCTCGACAGCGCCATTGCGGTCTCGTCGGCTTTCCTGGAGCCCAATGTGCTGGTGGTTTCCACCAAGGGGCGCATCCCTTCGGCCAACCGCGAATACCACGCCAAGCCGACCGACTATCTGCGCAATTACGTGATCTCGAGCGAAGATGACTACCTGGCCGATGTGGTGAGCTGGGCCAAGACCGTGCCGATGGTCGTGTTGGTGAACGTGGGCTCGGCCTCGGCATCGGAAATCGTTGCGGGTGCCCTGCAAGACCACAAGCGCGCCACGGTCATGGGTAACCGCACCTTTGGCAAGGGCTCGGTGCAGAGCGTGTTGCCTCTGGGTGAAGACACCGGCATCAAGCTCACCACCGCGCGCTACTACACACCCAGTGGCCAGTCGATTCAGGTCACCGGCGTCTCGCCCGATATCACGGTCGACGACACCGCCCAGGGCAACCTGTTCCGCCTGCCCCGCGAGGCCGCTCTGCAGCGTCATTTGGTGAACGGCAACGTCGACGAGGCCTCGCTGGCCGATCAGGAAGACGACACTGTCGATCTGACCCGCATGTTCGAATTCGGCGGCGACGAAGACTACCAGCTCAAGCAGGCCATCAACTTCCTTGAGGGCCGGCCGGTGCAGCGCAACGATCCGGAACTGGTTGCCAAGGCCAGGGCCGAACGCGAGGCGGCGAAAGCCAACGGCGTGTCGGCCTCGAGTTCAGGTGCCGCGGGCAGTCTGCCGGTACCTCCCGAGAAAATGGGCTCGGGAGACGAAAAAAAAAACTCCCTGAGACGCCCTGATTCGGGAACGGAGCGTTATCGCGTCACCCCGAAGGGCCTCGAACGTATCGAGCACTGAAGCCGCCGCCATACCGCCTTTGGGCCGTATGGCGGGATCGCTCCTGGCTCCGCTGGCCGGAGCCGGATGCGCCTACCGACCATGAACGACGATCAGCTTCTTCGCTACGCACGCCACATATTGCTGGACGAATTCGGCATCGAGGGCCAGGAGCGTCTGAATGCGGCGCGGGTCTTGATCGTGGGGGCGGGCGGCCTGGGTTCGCCCGCCGCGTTATATCTGGCGGCGGCCGGCGTGGGCGAGATTATTCTGGCTGACGACGACGAAGTCGAGCTGAGCAACCTTCAGCGCCAGATCCTGCATCGCACCGACACGGTCGGGCTTCCGAAGGCCGAGTCGGGCCGCCGCACGCTTGCCGCACTGAACCCCGACGTGAAAGTGCGCCCGCTGGTGGCGCGCCTTGATGAAGCCGAGCTGCGCGACTGGGCGCGGCAGGTGGATCTGGTGCTCGACTGCTGCGACAACTTTGCCACCCGTCATGCGGTAAACCGGGCGTGCGTGGCCGTACGCACGCCGCTGGTGTCGGGCGCAGCCATCCGGTTTTCCGGGCAGGTCAGCGTGTTTGATCTGCGGCGCAGTGAGGCGCCTTGCTATCACTGCCTGTTTCCCGAGGGCGAAGACGTCGAAGAGCTGCGCTGTGCCACCACAGGGGTTCTGGGGCCCCTGGTGGGCATTGTGGGCGTCATGCAGGCCATCGAGGCGATCAAGCTGCTGGCGGGCATGGGCGAGCCCCTGGTGGGCCGCCTGCTGTGCGTGGATGCCCTGAGCATGAAGTGGCAGACAGTGCGTTACGGGAAAGACCCGGAATGCGCGGTGTGCGGGCGCGGCGCTTCAGCGAACGCGGCTGTGGCCGTTGACCAGTAGCGCCCCCACCCGATTCACCCGCTTGTCGACATACGGGCTGCGGCCATGGTGCCGGGCGTTATGCGGCGTGCCGGGGTGGTGGCTCAACACGGTACGCATGCCCACCTGCCGCGCGCTGCGCAGGTTGGCCAGCGTGTCGTCAACGAGCACGACGTGGTGCGCGGGTACCCGCAGGCGGGCGAGCAGCTGGCGCATCATGGCCACCGAGGGCTTGCAGCGCAAACGCCCCTGCAGCCGCATGTGGTCGATCGCCCAGATCGCTTCGAATTCCTGAAGAATGCCCAGCGCATGCAGCACCCGGCGGGCGTAGCTGTTCGGCGCGTTCGTGAGCACGATCTTGCGCCCGGGCAGGCGCGCGAGCATGCCTGCAAGGCCGCGCTCGCTATGCACCATTCGGGTCACGTCGAAGTCGTGGCAGGCTTCGAGAAAGGCGTCGGCGGCAATGCCATGGTGCCGTTCCAGGCCGATCACGGTGGCGCCGTAGCGGCGCCAGTAATCCAGCCGAAGCGCATCGGCGCGTTCGCGATCGAGCTCCAGCCACTGCATCATGGTGTCGGACATCGCGCCGTCGATGGCGCGGAAGATATGTCGCGAGCAGTCGTGCAGGGTGTTGTCGAGGTCGAAGAGCCAGACGGTTTCGCCGGGGCGTGGCCGGGCCGGGCGGCGCAGGGGGCGCCGCGTGCGCAGGCCACGTTTGTCGGGTGCCGCGGGCCCTTGCGAGCCTGGCACCC
>JAEZGR010000238.1 GCA_023437255.1 Pseudomonadota bacterium
ACTCGAGCTTGAGCAATCAAACAGGAGAAATTCATGAAGGCCGCATGGTATGCGCGCAACGGAGAAGCGCGTGAAGTTCTGACGGTTGGCGAAATCCCCACCCCGACTCCCGGCCCGGGCGAAGTACGCGTGAAACTGGCGACTTCCGGCATCAATCCTTCCGACGTGAAAGCCCGCCGCGGCCGCCCCGTCGAAGACGGGCGATGCATACCGCACAGTGACGGCGCAGGCGTGATCGACATGGTCGGCGCTGGCGTTCCGGCCCACCGGGAAGGTGAGCGTGTGTGGATCTGGAATGGCCAATGGAAACGCCAGAACGGCACTGCGGCTGAGTACATCACGCTGCCTCAGGAACAGGCGGTACCACTGCCCGACAACGTGGGGTTCGATGTGGGTGCCTGCCTGGGCATTCCGGCACTGACTGCCTTGCGCGCAGTCCAGCTGCTCGGCGAGATTCAAGATAAGAATGTACTGGTGACCGGAGCAGCTTCGGTAGTGAGCCAATACATTGCACAGTTGGCCGCAATGAAGGGAGCCAATCTGATCGGCACCATCAGTTCCGACGAAAAGGCAGACATGGCCAGGCGCGCCGGTGTGGCACAAACCATCAACTACAAGACTGAACCTGTCCTTGACCGAGTCAAGGAACTGACAAACGGCCACGGCGCAGACGCGGTGGTCGATCTGGATTTTTCATCACTCGCTCCGATGCTGGGCAAGGGCCTGGTAGCCCCGCACGGCACGATCGTCAGCTATGGCTCCAACACAATGGCGGACACCCCCATACCGTTTCGCCCGATGTTGTTTGCTTCATTGAACCTGCACCTGTTCCTGGTCTATGAGCTCAAACAGCATGATCGCGCCCACGCGATCGAAACGCTCACCGAGCTGCTGCGAGAAGACCGGCTCACGCATCTCATCAGCCATCGCCACAAGCTGGAGGACATCGCCGCAGCCCACGAAGCCGTGGAAAACGGTGTGCTGGGCAACGTGGTGATCGAGTTTTAAGTCGATGCCACTGTAGGGGGCCGGCACTGGAGTCGGTGATCATGAATCGCTTTCGACAGCGCCCGCCCCGGCATCGCTTTCGGCCTGTTCTTGTTCCTGCTGCTGTTGCCGCCATAAGCGCGCATACAGCCCATTCTGCCGCAGCAGTTCATGATGTGTGCCTTGCTCAACGAGCCGCCCGGCTTCAAGCACCAGTATTGTTTCGGCATCCTGGATGGTCGACAGACGATGGGCAATGGCCAGGGTGGTGCGACGCTCACTGATTTCATTCAGTGCACTGAGAATCGCATGCTCCGAGCGCGAGTCCAGCGATGAGGTTGCCTCATCCAGGATCAGGATCGGCGGGTTCTTCAGCAATACCCGCGCAATCGCAATACGCTGCTTTTCACCCCCGGACAGCTTCAACCCACGTTCACCGACCATGGTATTGAAACCGTCGGGCAATTGAGCGATGAAGTGATCCAGGTGCGCAAGGCGGGCCGCGTTGTGGACCTCGGCCTCCGAAGCGCCGGGGCGGCCGTAGGCAATATTGTTGTAGATGGTGTCATTGAACAGCACGGTATCTTGGGGAACCACGCCAATGGCATTGCGCAGGCTGTCTTGCGTGACGTCGCGCACGTCTTGGCCGTCTATGTTGATACGGCCGTTGTTCACATCGTAAAAACGGAACAGCAGACGGGCGAGCGTCGATTTTCCGGATCCGCTCGGCCCCACAATGGCAATCTTGTGCCCGGCGGGCAAATCGAAGGTGATGTCGTGCAGTATCGGGCGCTTGGCGTGATAAGAAAAATCAACGTGTTCAAAGCGAATGGCGCCGCCTTCCGGCTTCAAAGGCTTGGCATCATCACGATCAACCACTGCCGGCTTCTGCTTGAGCAAAGCAAACATGCGCTCCACATTCACCAGCGACTGACGGATTTCGCGGTAGACGAAGCCCAGCATGTTCAGGGGAATGAACAGCTGAATCATGTAGGCGTTGATCATGGTGAGATCCCCCAGCGTGATCTCACCCAGGCTCACCTGGCGCACCGCCATGAGCATGATCACCGTGATGGTGAGCCCGATGATGAGCGCCTGACCGCTGTTGAGCATCGCCAGCGACATCCGGTTCTTCAGGCGGGCGTCTTCCCACTCCTGCAGGTCGCGGTCATAGCGTTGCGCCTCGAACTTCTCGTTGACGAAATACTTCACCGTTTCGTAGTTCAGCAGGCTGTCGACCGCACGCGAGTTCGAGCGGTTGTCCATGGCATAGGTCTCGCGCACGAAACGGGTACGCCATTCGGTGACCTTGACCGAAAACACGGTGTAGATCAGCACCGCCGCAATCACCGTCAACGCATAGCTGAGATCGAAGGCAAACAGCAGGATCACCGCCACCATCAGAATCTCGAGAATGGTGGGCACGACATTGAACAGACAGAAGCGCAGCAGAAAGCTGATGCCGTTGGTGCCGCGCTCGATATCCCTGCTCAACCCCCCGGTGCGGCGGCTCAGATGGAAGTTCAGGTCGAGCTGATGCAGATGCTCGAACACCCTGAGAGACACCCGGCGCATGGCGCGCTCCGCCACCCGGGCAAAGACCACGTCGCGCAACTCGCCAAAGAAGGTGGAACAGAAGCGCAGCAGGCCGTAGCCGATCACCAGCGCCAACGGTATGCCGACCAGCATTTCAGTGCTGCCGTTCTGGTCGAAGAAGTCGATGATGTACTTCAGGGCCACCGGGACCGCCACCGTTGCCAGCTTGGCACCGATCAGAAACAGCAGCGCCAACACCACGCGGCCAGGAAACTCCATCAGATAAGGAGCCAGGTCTGCGATCACACGCCAGTCGGGTTTCTGGTCAGGGTAATCGTTGTCGGTACGGCTACTGCTACTGCTACGCACTTCTGAGGTGTCCTGTTGGGTGGCGGGTTGACACCATTCTACGTGTTCCGAGCACGGCTTATCTCGACAAAACAAAAACCCCGTAGAGCGTCATTTCTACGGGGTCTGGGTCGCTTCGGACTACCTGAAAAATTCTTGGCGGACAGAGGGGGATTCGAACCCCCGATACGCTATTCACGTATACACGCTTTCCAGGCGTGCGCCTTCAACCACTCGGCCACCTGTCCTGATACACACAAAAAAATGCCGCCCTGAGGCTGCAATTCGTTAAGTGCGAAGTCCGCCATTATAGCACGGCACGACACACCCACAAGATGGCCTTGCCTCACGCCTCCCGCAGCTGACGAGCACCCAGCAAGCGCTCGCAGTACCGGGCGATCATGTCCACTTCGATATTGACGCGCTTGCCCGGTTTCAAGGACTTGAGCGTGGTGACCTGCAGCGTATGCGGGATTAGGTTGATGCCGATCTCGCAGCCCTGCGCATCGTCATGCACCGTATTCACTGTCAGGCTCACCCCGTTGACAGTGACCGAACCTTTGTAGGCCATGTAACGCCCCAGCTCAGCGGGAACACGGATACGCAGATTCCACGATTCGCCCACTGGCTCAAAGACCGACACTTCGCCGGTTCCATCAACGTGACCCGACACGATATGGCCATCGAGCGTGTCGCCCAGTCGCATGGCGTGTTCCAGGTTGACTTCTCCTGGTTCGCCCAGCCCCACGGTCCGGTTCAGGCTTTCGCGCGAAACGTCCACGCAGAAGCTGTCGGCCTCAAGCGCCACCACGGTCATGCAGGCACCCTGAATGGCAATGGAATCGCCGAGCCGCGTGGTGTCGCGCAGAAAGCCGGGGGCCTGCACGGTGAGTCGCACGCCCGCATCTTCCTGCCCGTCGCGCAGCGGAGTCACTTCTGTAATTCGGCCGACCGCCGTGACGATACCTGTAAACATGAACTTCCTTTGAAAATCGGTCAGCCGGCCAGTCGCTGCTGGACGGCCTGATCAAGGGCCTGGGTGAGCGCCGCCCAGTGGCCGGGGTGCCGCAGACGCAACCGCATGTCGGTGCCCACGGGCATGGCCTCGACAAACTCGAAGCGCTCTGCGGCCTCGAGCGACGCCACGGCCGGCATGCGGGCCATGCCGCGCCCCTGACCCAAGAGCATGGGCGCCATGTAAACCAGCAGCTCGTCGACGCAACCCGTTTCCAGCAGCGCGCCCGACAGGCGGGCGCCGGCTTCGACATGAACCTCGTTGATCTCGTGAGCCGCCAACCAGCGCAGCACGGAAGGCAGATCGATGCCCGCCGCCATGCTGGGCATGACCACGACATCGACGTTGCGCTCGGCCAGGCGCTGCGCCTTGGCGGAATCGTTGCGGCACACGAACACCCACACCTTGCCGCCATCGAACACGCTGGCGTCTTCGCTCACCTCAAAGCGCGTGTCGATGATGGCACGTGCGGGCTGACGCGGGGTTTCGACCTCGCGCACATTGAGCTGCGGATTGTCGGCGCGAACGGTGCCGATGCCGGTAAGCACGACACAACTGCGCGCACGCCAGTGATGGCCGTCTGCCCGCGCCAGCGGGCCGGTAATCCATTTGGATGCACCATCGGGCAAGGCGGTGTGCCCATCGAGCGAAGTGGCCGATTTGAGCCATACCCACGGCAAGCCGCGAGTCATACGCGACACGAAGCCCGCGTTCAGCGCCAGCGCCTCGTCGGAGCAGACACCGAGCGTGACGGCAATGCCCGCCGCACGCAAACGCTCGACCCCCTTGCCGCCCACCAGCGGATTGGGGTCGCACATCGCGATGACCACGCGTTCAGGTGCAGCCGCGATCAGCGCGTCGACACAGGGCGGGGTACGACCGTGATGGCTGCAGGGTTCGAGCGTGACATAAACGGTGCTGCCTGAAACGACCTGGCCCTTGGCCTGTGCGTCGCGCAGCGCAACGACTTCGGCGTGCGGACCGCCAACTTGCTGTGTCGCCCCCTGGCCCACAACGGTCTGGTCGCGCACGATGATGCAACCCACGCGGGGGTTGGGAGAAGTGATATACAGCGAAGTCTCGGCGAGCGCCAACGCATGCCGCATCCAGCGTGCGTCGAGCGCTGCGTCGTGCGTCATTGCCCGCTCCCGGGCGACTGAAACTCGTGAATGGCTTTCACGAATTCGCCCACGTCTTCAAAGCTGCGATACACCGAGGCGAAGCGCACGTAGGCAACTTCGTCGAGCTCGCGCAGCTCGTCCATGACGAGATCGCCGATAAAACGCGATGAGACTTCCTTTTGCCCGCTGTGCAGCAACTTCTCGCGGATGCGCTCCACGGCGGAATCCATCTGGTCGGTGCTGACAGGCCGCTTGCGCAGGGCCAGCTTCAGACTGCCCTGCAACTTGGCGATGTCGAATTCGGTGCGTGTGCCGTTGCGCTTGACCACGGCCGGCATGAGCAGCTCGGCGCGCTCGTAGGTGCTGAAGCGCCGCTCGCACGCCGCACATTTGCGGCGGCGACGGATCGCGGCGCCCTCTTCCTGCACCCGCGTGTCGATCACCTGGGTGTCTGGGCGGTTGCAGAAGGGGCATTTCATGGTTTGAACCTACGCAGGCTGTGAAGCCTTATCAACGATAAACGGGGAATTGTGCGGTCAGCGCGTTGACACGCTCCCGTACCGAGGCCAGGTTGGCTTCGTCGTTGGGATTGTCGAGCACGTCGGCGATCAGATTGGCGGTGAGCTCAACCTCGGCTTCCTTGAAACCGCGGGTGGTCATGGCCGGCGAACCCAGACGAATGCCGCTCGTGACGAAGGGCTTCTCGGGGTCGTTGGGGATCGCGTTCTTGTTGACCGTGATGTGAGCCTTGCCCAATGCGATCTCGGCGTCCTTGCCGGTGATGCCCTTGGCGCGCAGATCGACCAGCATCACGTGGCTCTCGGTGCGACCCGACACAATGCGCAGCCCACGCTTGACCAGCGTGTCGGCCAACACTTGAGCGTTCTTCACGACTTGCTGTGCGTACTCCTTGAATTCAGGTGAAAGCGCTTCCTTGAATGACACGGCCTTTGCGGCAATGACGTGCATGAGCGGGCCACCCTGAATACCGGGGAAGATGGCGGAATTGATGATCTTTTCGTGCTCGGCCTTCATCATGATGACGCCGCCGCGCGGGCCACGCAGCGATTTGTGCGTGGTGGACGTGACGAAGTCGGCATGCGGCACCGGGTTCGGATAGACGCCACCGGCAACCAGACCGGCATAGTGCGCAATGTCGACCATGAAGAGCGCGCCGTTGTCGCGCGCAATGCGCGCCATGCGCTCAAAGTCGATGCGCAGCGCATAGGCCGATGCACCGCCCACGATGAGCTTGGGCTTGTGCTCACGCGCCAGCTGTTCGAGCTGGTCGTAGTCGATCTCTTCCTTTTCGTTCAGGCCATACGAGATGAAGTTGTAGAGCTTGCCCGATGCGTTGACGGGCGAGCCATGAGTAAGGTGACCGCCCTCTGCCAGACTCATGCCCAGCACGGTGTCGCCCGGCTTGAGCACGGCCATGTACACGCCCTGGTTGGCCTGCGAGCCGGAGTTCGGCTGCACGTTGGCCGCTTCCGCGCCAAAGATCTGCTTGAGGCGGTCGATGGCCAGCTGCTCGACGATATCGACGTACTCGCAGCCACCGTAATAGCGCTTGCCCGGATACCCTTCCGCGTACTTGTTCGTGAGCTGTGTGCCCTGCGCCTGCATGACGGCGGGGCTGGTGTAGTTTTCGGAAGCGATCAGCTCGATGTGCTGTTCCTGGCGCTCGTTCTCTTTTTGAACGGCGCTCCAAACTTCGGCATCGACCTGGTCGAGAGTGCGGGAGCGGTCAAACATGGGGCGTTCCTTGAACACAAGAAAGATAATCCCCCATTTTAGCCTGTTCCCCCCGCGGCGGCAGGGCGCCGCCAGTGGCCTTGCACGCCCACGCCGGCCGGAAAAGGCCGGCGGCGGACATGCCGGGCTTACACGCTGCCGATGAGGCGAGGATTCAGCGTATACAGGCCGGTGATCGAGGCCTGGGCAAGAATGTGCCCCTGCATGGCGTCGATGACGTCTTTACCCGTGAACTTGCCCTCGACAGGCAGCTCTTGCACATCGAGCGCATACACCGTGAACACGTAGCGGTGCACGATGGAGTCGTTCCAGGGCGGGCACGGGCCGTCGTAGCCGAAGTAGTCCCCGCTCATGTCGCGGTCGCTGGCAAACCAGCCCGTGTAGTCGTTCAGGCCCTGGCGAGTGCCGTCGAGTGCGAGTGGGCCCGCCTTGCCGCGCGGCGTGATGCCGTTGGAATAGGCCCCTTCGGCCACCTGCGTGACGTGCGCCGGAATGTCGATGAGCACCCAATGGAAGAAATCCACGCGCGGCAACGTATCGGGGATCTCGCGGCCTTCCTGGTTGACGTCATCGGGCTTGCTGGGCACATCGGGGTCGTGGCAGATGATCGCAAACGACTGCACGCCGTCGGGAATGTCGGACCACGCAAGTTGCGGGTTCGCGTTACCGGCCAGCGCGACGTGGTTTTGCCCGTCGGGCTTTGCAAAGGCATTGCGCTCGGGGATCGTCCCGTTATCTGCAAACGACTCACTGATCAGCTTCATCGCGAACTCCTCATGGTGACTCAAGTTAGCGTTACACGGGCAAACTTGCGCTTGCCCACCTGCACCACATAGGTGCCGGCTTGCAGTTGCAGGGATTTGTCGTCGATGCGCTGACCGTCGACACGCACCCCACCCTGCTCGACATTTCGTTGCGCCTCGGAGCCGGACGCTGCCAGGCCCGCCTCGCGCAGAACTTTGAGTATACCCATGGGGCCCTGCCCCACATTCACTTCCGGCATGTCTTCCGGAATCGCGCCGTCACGGAAGCGTGCCTCGAAAGATGCCAGGGCGTCTTCGGCCGCCTTGCGGTTATGGAAGCGCTCCACGATTTCCTGGGCAAGGGCCACCTTGGCCTCGCGCGGGTTCAGACCTTCGTTCACCTGCTGCTGCAAACGCTCGATGTCCTGCAGGGACCGGAAGGAAAGCAGCTCGTAGTAGCGCCACATGAGCGTGTCGGAAATCGACATCAGCTTGCCGAAGATCGAATCGGGCGACTCAGTGATACCGATGTAATTGCCCTTGGACTTGGACATCTTCTCGACGCCGTCGGTGCCTTCGAGTAGCGGCATCGTGAGGATGCACTGCGGCTCCATGCCGTATTCCTTCTGCAGCTCGCGACCCACCAGCAGGTTGAACTTCTGGTCGGTGCCGCCCATTTCGAGGTCGGCCTTCAGCACCACCGAGTCGTAACCCTGAAGCAGCGGGTAGAGGAATTCATGCACGGAGATGGGCACCCCACCCTTGAATCGGCGTGTGAAATCATCGCGTTCCATCATGCGCGCCACCGTGTAGCGCGACGCCAGCTGAATAAGGCCGCGGGTACCGAGCTTGTCGCACCATTCCGAGTTGTAGCGAATCTCGGTGCGCGCCGGGTCAAGCACCATGCTGGCCTGCGCGTAATACGTCTTGGCGTTTTCGTGAATCTGCTCGGCGGTGAGCGGCGGCCGTGTGGTGTTGCGCCCGCTGGGATCGCCGATGAGCGCGGTGAAGTCACCGATCAGGAAAATGACGGTATGGCCGAGGTCCTGCAACTGCCGCATCTTGTTGAGCACCACGGTGTGCCCCAAGTGGATATCGGGTGCTGTGGGATCAAGACCGAGCTTGATGCGCAGCGGCACCTTGGTTTCTCGACTGCGGGCAAGCTTGCGGACGAACTCGGATTCGACCAGCAACTCGTCGCAGCCCCGCTTGACCACGCTCAGATCCTGTTCGATTTCGGGGGTGATGGGGGCTTCGTTGGGCGACATAAGAAGACGTTCTGCCTGGGCGGAATGATTGGAGGTGAAAATGTATCAGTGAAAACACCGAAAAGGCCTCGAAAACCTCGCGGTTATCGGATAGCATAGCGTGCTAACTGCAACCCTGTCTGCGCAGGGGCGTGCACGCCGGCAACGCAGCATCTTATCATCCAGGTTTTCATTCATGTCCGAGAAAGGGATCCCCGAAACGCCCTCGCTACGCGCAGCCATGCGCGCTCATCGCAAACCGTTTCACCTCGTTCGCAAAAGTCTTTTGCTCGTGGCATTGGGCCTGTTCGGTACAGCCGGCGCGCTGGCCGTGGTACAGCCCACCGAAAAACCCGTGGTGTACACGGCGCACAGCGTACTGCCACTGCCCGAAATCGACGTCCTCTCAGAAACGGCGTCAAGCGACCCCTTCATCAGCGAAACAGTCATTCGCCGCGGCGACACCCTGGCCGACCTGCTGCAGCGTCTGCATGTGCAGGAAGACGGTCTGCTGCCCTTCCTGATTCAGGAACCCGCCGCGCGTTCCATCTACAAGCTCTACCCGGGGCGAGTCGTGCGCGCTGCCCTCGACCACGAAGGTCGGCTGGTGTCGCTGCGTTACGATCACACGCCCGGCGTGCGCCACGAAGGCAAGTACCTCAGCCGCTGGCTCGAAATCACGCCCCGCGACGGCGGCGGTTTCGCCGCGGTTGAACATGAAAAGGCAGCCGATACACAGATCCGCATCGCCGAAGGCGAGATCAGCAGCTCACTGTTCGGCGCCACCGATGCGGCCGGCATCCCCGATCACATCACCTTCCAGATGGTCGAGATCCTGTCGAGCAAGATCGACTTCATGAAAGATCTGCGCAAGGGCGACCGCTTCCGCATCGTTTACGAAACCTATTCGAACGATGGGCGCGAAGTCGGCGCCGGGCGCGTGCTGGCCCTGGAATTCCTGAACAAAGACAAGACCTACGACGCCGTCTGGTTCACGCCCGACACCTCGTCTGGCGGTTATTACGATTTTGAAGGCCGCAGCCTGAAGGGTGCCTTCCTGCGCAATGCGCTCAAGTTCACCCGCATCAGCTCCACCTTCGGTGGTCGTCGCCACCCGGTGCACGGAGGCTTCCGTCAGCACAAGGGCGTCGACTACGCCGCACCCAGTGGCACCCCCATCCACGCCACCGCCGACGGCGTCATCAAGTTCGCCGGCTGGCAGCGCGGCTACGGCAACACCATCATCATCGAGCACCACAACGGCATCAGCACCCTCTATGCCCACCAGAAGGGCTTCGCCAAGGGCATCAAGCCGGGCACCAAAGTGAGCCAGGGCACTCATATCGGCTACGTGGGCTCCACGGGCTGGTCCACCGGGCCGCATCTGCACTACGAGTTCCGGGTCAACAACAAGCCCGTCGACCCCCTGTCGATCGATCTGCCCGTTGCCCGCACGCTCGAGCCCGCCGAACGCAAGAAGTTCGACGTGGTCATGGCCCAATACCGCGACCACATCCAGCTGCTGCGCGGGCCGTCGCTCACCGCCGACAGCGAAGGCGACACCGACGCCCTTCAAGTGGCCAGCAATCAGTAAGACATGGCGGCAAAGGCCTATGTCGGCATCATGTCCGGCACCAGCCTCGATGCCGCCGATGCGGTACTCTTCCTTTGCGACGCTGCGGGCCGGGGCCGTGCCGAACATGCCGCCACCGTGCCCCTGCCGCAGCCGCTGCGGCAAACGCTGCTCGAACTCAATACCTCCGGCCCAGACGAACTGCACCGGGCGGCCATCGCTTCTTTACAGCTCGTCGAACTTTACGCCCAGGCCGTACACACGCTGCTGTAC
>JAEZGR010000247.1 GCA_023437255.1 Pseudomonadota bacterium
AATGCCGGCGACCCTGCCTACCAGAACATGGCCGGCAATTTTGCGACGTCGGCGGCGTTCCAGGCCGCCTGCGACCTGGTGTTCAAGGGCCTGGAACAGCCCAACGGCTACACCGAACCGCTGCTGCACAAGTGGCGTCAGGTCGCCAAAGCGTCGGTCGCCGCCTGACCGGTCCCGGCACCTCAATGAACAAGGCCCCCGCCTCTGCCTTCCGGCATGAGGCGGGGGCCTTTGTGTTGACCCGGATAAAGCGGTCAGCCGCGCACGTGCGCGATCACCTCATCGAGACGGCTCAGCATCAGCGCCACTTCGTCTTCGGTCACATTAAGCGCCGGCATGAAACGCAGCAGATTGGGGCGCGGCGCATTCAGCAGCAGGCCGTCGGGGCCGCCCTCGAATGCCGCCTTGACGATGGCAGGGCCGTCGTCGCGATCGAGCACCAGTGCACGCAGCAGACCTTCGCCCCGCTCGCCCTTGAGACCCCACTTCTCGGTGAGTGCGCTCAACCCTTCCGACAACTGTCTGGCCCGCGCGCGCACGCCTTCAAGAAAGCCGTCGGCCATGAGCGTGGCGAACACCGCGACGCCCACTGCGGTCATGAGCGGATTGCCGTTGTAGGTACCGCCCTGGTCGCCGTGTGCAAAGCAGCTGACGGACTCACGCGCGCACAGCGCTGCCAACGGCACACCGCCACCGATACCCTTGCCGAGCGTCATGATGTCGGGCTCGATGCCGGAGTGCTGGTAGGCGAACATGGCGCCGGTACGACCGAAACCCGTCTGCACTTCGTCGACGATCAGCAGCAGACCGTGCTCGTCGGCCAACGCGCGAAGGCCCTTCATGAATTCGGTCGAGGCCGGAATGACGCCGCCCTCGCCCTGCACGGGTTCGAGCATGATCGCGACGGTTTCGTCGTCGATGAGGGCGCGCACCGAATCAAGATCGTTGATGGTGGCCTTGGGGAAACCGGGCACCTGGGGCTTGAAGATCGTGTCCCAACCCGCCTTGCCCGAGGCCGACATGGTCGCCAGCGTACGGCCGTGGAAGCTGTGGTCGAGCGTGATGATCTTGTAGGCGCCGTTGCGGTTGAGCTGGCCCCATTTACGTGCCAGCTTGATGGCCCCTTCGTTGGCCTCGGCGCCGCTGTTGGCAAAGAACACGCGGTCAAAGCACGACGCGCCCGTGATGCGCTTGGCCAGTTCAAGAGAGGGTCGGTTAAAGAAGGCCGGCGACGGGTTGATGAGCTGACCGGCTTGCTCTTCGAGGGCTCGTCGGATCTGCGGCGGGCAGTGGCCCAGGCTGTTCACGGCCCAACCCTGAATGAAATCCAGATATCGCTTGCCCGAGTGGTCTTCCAGCCACGCACCCTCGCCGCGCACGAACACGACCTCCGGCCGCGCCACGATATCCATCAAAGCATTCGCACCTGCCCGATCAAATTCCATTTCGATTCCCTGTAACTGTGAAGGAGGCCCCGAAGGGGGCCCGAACAATTTTAGCGCGCCGGGGCGCGCTATTATCGAGAACCAGGGCCCCGGCACCTAAATCAGCGAGACCTCCGATGACGATCAGCATCCTCTCCTTGCACACCTACCCTGTCAAGTCTTGCTGCGGCATCACTCACACCCAGGCCGGCGTCACTGCCGGCGGCCTCGCCTACGACCGTCAGTGGGTGGTGGCCGGCGACGACGGCGCCTTCATCACACAACGCGTGCACCCGCGCATGACGCTCGTGCAGCCCGCCATCGATGAAACCGCCCTGTTTCTCAACGCCCCCGAAATGCCCACGCTACGGGTGAGCCTGCGCAAAGGCGAACCTGCCGCAGCCGGCAAGTCCATCCATATCGGGTCCAGCGCAACGCTGGGGCTCGATGAAGGCGACATGGCCGCGCACTGGTTCAGCGACTACCTGGGCTGCGCCTGCCGCCTGTACCGCGTGCACCCGCAAGCGGCCCGGCTCACCGCCCCGCAAGCCGTGGCCGCTTGGTGCGAAGGGCATCCAGAAGCCGAGAACTTTCCGTTGAACCACCCGCTGGGCTTTGCCGACGCCTTTCCCTTCACGATCGTGAACCAGGCATCACTCGATGATCTGAACACCCGCCTGGTGGCCACCGGCCTGCCCCAGGTGAGCCTGGCCAGATTCCGACCCAACATCGTCATACAGGGCCTGCCCCCCTACGAGGAAGACCGGCTGTGCAGTCTGCATGTAGGCGAACTCACCTTTGCCGCCATCAGTCACTGCCTGCGTTGCACAATGATCAATGTCGACCCTGCCACCGGCGAACCGGGTGTGGAACCCATGAACACGCTGCGTGGCTACCGCGCCAGGGGCGAGAGCGTGGCGTTCGGCCTGAACGCGGTGGCGGGCGGGGTCGGTCGCAATACGGTGCTGAGCGTCGGCGACCGTGTGCTGCCCGTTCTCGATCTTTGACGAAGGCGCCTGCAGCTCAGGAAAACAGGCTCAGCTGAGCTTCATCGCCTTGGGTCGCTTCGCTGGCGCCCCCAGGCTCGGACAGGCCGGTCACCCTGACACCCAACAGACGGATGCGCCGCTCAAGCGGGACACGCTTCAGGCACAGGCCGGCGGCACGACGAATGGCCGGCGCATCGGCGACCGGCTGCGGCACAGTGAGGTCACGCGTCACCGTACGAAAGTCGTCGAAGCGGATCTTCACCCCGATCGTTCGGCCCACCACCTCTTTTCTTTCAAGATCGCTCGCCACGCGCTCACACAGCGCATCCAGGACGCGGCCCAACTCATGGCGATCACGACGCACGTGCAGGTCACGTTCAAAGGTGGTCTCGCGGCTGACCGAACGCGGCGCAGACTCCAGAACGACAGGCCGCTCATCACGCCCATGCGC
>JAEZGR010000265.1 GCA_023437255.1 Pseudomonadota bacterium
TACCAGAAGCCGATCAGCAGGTACGAAACGAGACCCACCGCTTCCCATCCGAAGAACAGCTGGACCATGTTGTTGGCCATGACCAGCATCAGCATCGAGAAGGTGAAGAGCGAAATGTAGGCGAAGAACCGCTGGTAACCGGGGTCGTCTGCCATGTAGCCGATGGTGTAGATGTGCACCATGAGCGACACGCCGGTCACCACGACCATCATGAGCGCAGAGAGGTTGTCGATCAGAAAACCGAGCTGCAGCGGAGTCGTGCCGATGACTGTCCAGGTATAGAGCACGCCGTCGTAGGTGTGGCCGCCCAGCGTCTGGAACAGGGTCATGACCGAACCGATGAAGGAAATGGCGACCAGCGCAATGGTAATGACGTGCGAGCCGCGGCGCGAGACAAACCGCCCGAGGAAGCCCGTGCCGAAGAGACCGGCCAGCAAGGCACCCGCGAGGGGCGCCAGGGCGATCAACAGGTAGAGACTTGGTGAATTCATAGTGTGCGCAACCCCATCAACCCTTGAGCCGGTCGAGATCTTCGACGTTGATCGTGTTCATGTTGCGGAACAGCAGCACGAGAATCGCCAGACCAATAGCCGCTTCGGCAGCCGCCACGGTAAGAACGAAGAACACGAAGACCTGCCCCGCCGTATCGCCAAACCACGTCGAGAACGCGACGAAGTTGATGTTGGCGGCCAGCAGCATGAGCTCGATGGACATCAACAGAATGATCAGATTTCGGCGGTTCAGAAAGAATCCGAAGATACCGACGGTGAACAGGATCGCACCGAGTATCAGGTAGTGAGCCAGTGTCAATGTCATTTTGCTTCCCCTTTGGCGCTGCCTGCGGCGCCTGCATCACGGGGCACCTGAATATTGGCCATGCGCACGCGGTCGCGTGCACGCACCCTGACCTGCTTGCCGGGATCGGTGCGCTTCACGTCGCTGCGCTTGCGCAGCGTGAGCGCGATCGCCGAAACCATGCCCACCAGCAGGATCACGCCGCCAACCTGCACGGCGAACACGTAGTCGGTGTACATGACCTCGCCTAGCGAGAGCGTGTTGTTGTACCCCTCGGGGCGGGCCGCCTGCGGGCCCGAATCGCGCCAGGTGGTCGCCAGCACAAAGGCCATTTCCAGCACCATGACCACCGCGACGCCGATACCGAGCGGCAGGTAGGCCTTGAAGCCGGCGCGCAGGTCGTCCATGCGTACGTCGAGCATCATGACCACGAACAGGAACATGACCAGCACGGCGCCCACGTAGACGATGACCAGCAGAAGCGAGAGAAACTCGGCCCCGAGCAGCATCCAGAGCATGGACGCCGTGAAGAAGCTGAGGATGAGGTGCAGCACCGCCGTGACGGGGCTGCGCGCGGTAACCACACGCACCGCCGCTACGATGAGCACGATGGACAGCAGATAGAACAGGACAGTGACGAAATTCATGAGTTTCAGGTCCCGGCGTCAACGATAAGGGGCATCCGCCGCACGGCGGGCGGCGATCTCGGACTCGTAGCGGTCGCCGACGGCCAGCAGCATGTCCTTGGTGAAGTAGAGATCGCCGCGCTTCTCGCCGTGATACTCGTGGATGTGAGTTTCGACGATCGAGTCGACAGGGCAGCTTTCTTCACAGAAGCCGCAGAAGATGCACTTGGTGAGGTCGATGTCGTAGCGCGTCGTGCGGCGGGTGCCGTCGTCGCGCTCGGTGGACTCGATGGAAATGGCCAGCGCAGGGCAGACCGCCTCACACAGTTTGCAGGCAATGCACCGCTCCTCGCCATTGGGGTAACGGCGCAGCGCGTGCAGGCCGCGGAACCGGGGCGACGCGGGCGTTTTCTCGTACGGATAGCGCAGGGTTACCTTGCGCTTGAAGAAATACTTGCCCGTGAGCCGCATGCCCTTGAGCATTTCGGTCAGCATCAGGCTGCCGAAGAAATCCTTGATTGCTTCCATAATTGGCTCCCGATTCCTTATTGCCAGATGTTCCAGGGCGTCTGCATCCAGATCGCCAAGACCACCAGCCACACACCGGTGAGCGGAATGAAGATCTTCCAGCCCAGGCGCATGATCTGGTCATAGCGGTAGCGAGGGAACGTAGCGCGGAACCAGATGAACATCGACACAACAACGAATGTTTTGAGGCCCAGCCAGATCCAGCCCGGGATCCAGGTGAGCGGCGCGACTTCGATCGGGGGCGTCCAGCCGCCCAGAAACATGATGGATGCCATCGCCGACAGCAGGATCATGTTGGCGTACTCGCCCAGGAAGAACAGCGCGAAGCCCATGCCGGAGTATTCGACCATGTGGCCGGCCACGATTTCGGACTCACCTTCGACCACGTCGAAGGGGTGACGCGCGGTTTCGGCCACGATACAGATCACGTAGATCACGAACAGCGGCAACAGCGGCAGCCAGTTCCACGACAGGAAGTTGAGGCCGCGCTCGGCAAACCAGCCCTGCCCCTGGCCTTCGACAATGCCCGAGAGATTGAGCGTGCCGGATACCAGCAGAACCGCCACCAGAATGAAGCCGATGGCCAGCTCGTACGAGAGCATCTGGGCCGCTGCACGCAGTGCACCCAGGAATGCGTAGCGCGAGTTGGAAGCCCAGCCAGCCACGATGATGCCGTACACGCCAATGGAGGTGATGGCCATGATATACAGCAGACCGGCATTGACGTCAGCCAGCACTACTTCAGGGCCAAAAGGCACCACCGCCCAGGCAGCCAGTGCCGGCATG
>JAEZGR010000365.1 GCA_023437255.1 Pseudomonadota bacterium
CGACCACCGCGACCGGTGCCTTCGACATTGACCGGGTCAATGCCCTTTTCGGCCAGGATCTTGCCGGCGGCAGGCGAAGTGACAGCCGACACTGCAGGTGCCGCAGCGGCGGGAGCAGGGGCAGCGGCGGCGGGAGCGGCAGGCGCTTCGGCAGCAGCCGGTGCGGCGGCAGCGGCGGCCTTGGCTTCGGTGTCGATACGAGCAAGCACCTCACCGGAAGTGACCGTGGAACCGTCGCCCTTGACGATTTCCTTCAGGACACCGGAGGCCGGCGCCGGAACTTCGAGCACGACCTTGTCGGTTTCAACTTCGATCAGGATCTCGTCTGCTTCAACGGCTTCGCCGGGCTGCTTCTTCCACTCGAGCAGGGTTGCTTCCGAAACCGACTCGGAGAGCTGAGGAACGAGAACATCAGTAATTGCCATGATTGGATATCCGTTTTCTTGATTTGAGAAGATTCTTTACTTGCTCAGCATGAAGCCCTTGAACTTGGGCGCCATGGCGGCTTCGAGCAATGCGCGCTGCTGCTCGTTGTGCTTGGCCAGGTAACCCACCGCAGGCGAAGCCGACGCGGCACGGCCGGCATAGCCGAGCTTCTGCCCTTCGGTCATGTTCTCATAGAGGTGATGCTGAATGTAGAACCAGGGGCCCTGATTCTGCGGTTCGTCCTGTGTCCAGACGACTTCCTTGGCGTTGCTGTACTTGCTGAACTCTGCCTGGAAAGCCTTGTGCGCGAACGGATAGAGCTGCTCGACACGCAGAATCGCGATGTCGGTGCGGCCGGATTCCTTGCGTGCATTGACCAGGTCGTAATACACCTTGCCCGAACACACGACCACGCGGCTGACGGCTGCCGGATCGATCGACGCGTCGGTTTCGCCGATGACAGGCTGGAAGTGACCGGTGGCCAGGTCTTCGAGCGGCGAGGTGGCCTCTTTGTTGCGCAGCAGCGACTTGGGCGTGAAGATCACCAGCGGCTTGCGGAACTGACGGATCATCTGGCGGCGCAGCACGTGGAAGATCTGCGCACCGTTGGTGGGCTGAACCGCCTGGATGTTGTTGTCGGCGCACAGCTGCAGGAAGCGCTCGATACGTGCGGACGAGTGCTCGGGGCCCTGACCTTCGTAACCGTGCGGCAGCATCAGCACGAGACCGCAATGACGGCCCCACTTGGCTTCGCCGGAAGTGATGAACTGGTCGATCACGACCTGGGCACCGTTCACGAAGTCACCGAACTGTGCTTCCCAGATGGTGAGCGTGTTGGGCGAGGCGGCGGCATAGCCGTATTCAAAGCCCAGCACGGCCTCTTCGGACAGCACCGAGTCGATCACGGTGAATGTGCCCTGGTTCTCGGCAACGTTCTGCAGCGGAATGTAGGTGCCGTCGTTCCAGCGTTCACGGTTCTGGTCGTGCAGAACGGCGTGACGGTGCGTGAAGGTGCCGCGGCCCGAATCCTGGCCGGTGATGCGGATGGGGAAGCCGTTGGCGACCAGAGTGGCAAACGCCAGGTGCTCGCCCATGCCCCAATCGACACGGGCCTCGCCGCGCGCCATGGCGCGACGGTCGTTCAGCAGACGGTTGACCAGCGGGTGGACGTTGAAGCCTTCGGGCACCGTGGTGATGCGTTCGCCGATACGCTTGAGTTCGGCCAGCGGCACCGCGGTGTCGGCTTGGTCGGTCCACTTCGCGTTCAGGAACGGGGTCCAGTCGGTGGCGTACTTGTTCTTGTAGTCGGTGAGCACGGGCTCGATGGAACGCTGGCCGTCGTCGAGCAGCTGACGGTAGGCCTTGACCATTTGTTCGGGCTCGTCTTCCTGCAGAACACCCTGGGCCACCAGCTTGTCGGCGTACAGCTTGCGCGTGCCGGGGTGCTTGCCGATGGTCTTGTACATGAGCGGCTGGGTGAGCGAGGGGGTGTCTTGCTCGTTGTGGCCCAACTTGCGGAAGCACACGATGTCGACCACGACGTCGTGGCGGAACTTCATGCGGTACTCAAGTGCCAGCTGAGTGGCGAACACCACGGCTTCGGGGTCATCGCCGTTCACGTGGAACACCGGCGCCTCGATCATCTTGACCACGTCGGTGCAGTACAGCGTGGAACGCGTGTCGCGCGGGTCGGAGGTGGTGAAACCGATCTGGTTGTTGATGACGATGTGCAGCGTGCCGCCCGTGCCGTAGCCACGGGTCTGGGCCAGGTTCAGCGTTTCCATGACCACGCCCTGACCGGCAAATGCCGCGTCACCGTGCACCAGCACGGGCAGCACTTGCGTGCCGAGCTCGTCGCCGCGACGGTCTTGGCGTGCGCGCACGCTGCCTTCAACCACCGGATTGACGATCTCGAGGTGGGAGGGGTTGAACGCGAGCGACAGGTGAACGGGGCCGCCACGGGTGGAGATGTCGCTGGAGAAACCGTTGTGATATTTGACGTCGCCGTCGGTGAGGCCTTCGGCGTGCTTGCCTTCGAACTCGGCAAACAGATCGCCGGGCATCTTGCCCATGATGTTCACGAGCATGTTCAGGCGGCCGCGGTGAGCCATGCCGACAATGATTTCCTGAACACCGTTTTCACCGCCATGATTGACGACTTCGTCCATGCAGGCAATGAAGCTTTCGCCGCCTTCGAGCGAGAAGCGCTTCTGGCCGACATACTTGGTGTGCAGGTAGCGCTCAAGGCCTTCGGCTTCGGTGAGCTGCTGCAGAATGTTGCGCTTGCGATCGGCGTCGTAAACAGGGGTACCGAACGTGGACTCGAGGCGTTCCTGGATCCAACGCTTGGCCGTCGGATCGGAAATGTGCATGAACTCTGCGCCGATGCTGCGGCAGTACGTGTCGCGCAGCGCCTTGAGCAGATCACGCAAGGTCATGCTGTCGGCCTTGGTGAAGTACGTATTGGTCGCAGCGTAAACGCGGTCGAGGTCGGCTTCGGTCAGGCCATAGAAAGCCGGATCGAGCTCGGGAATCGTGGGGCGCTCGTGGCGCTTGAGGGGGTCGAGATCGGCAAAACGCACGCCCAGCGAGCGATACGCGGCGATGAGCGATTGAACTGAGATCTGCTTGCTGGCAACCGAGAGGTCGGGTTCCGGCACATGCGAGATGAAGGCATTCGCCTTGGCACGCTGCGCGAAAGACTCAATGATCGGCGCGTGCGCCTGGTCGCGGGTCTGCTCAGTGCCGCCAGGTGCGGGCACATTCTGGAGCTGGTCGAAATACTCGCGCCATTGTTCAGGAACAGAGCCCGGATTATCCAGATAGGACTCGTACAATTCCTCGACGTACGGCGCATTACTTCCAAAAAGATAGGAAGTGGACAAAAGCTCTTTTTCAGATGACATATATTCGCTTCACCTAGCCGAGCGTTTCGCTCGTTTATGTGCAGGACAACCTTCCGCGACACGGCCAAACCGAATAGCGGATAGCGGGAGGACAGAAGGCAACGGCTATACGGCGCCGTTACCTGCCGTATAGTGGCAACTAGTATAACCCTCCGTATACAACAATCGGTGCCCATACCGCCCCCGGCAGCGTGCACCCGCACTGAACCGTTGGAAGAAGCAAACACAATTCCGGAATTGCTGCAATGCGGCATTTCCTCAGGATGATATTCTCTAATTCATTCGCCAAATATCAACTTGACCGGCGCCCTGAAAAGGGGCGCCGATTGCCTTTCACTGGAGTAATCAGTACATGCACGCCAATGCCGATCTGGAGAAGCTAGCACTCGACTACCATGCTTCTCCCACCCCGGGAAAAATCTCGGTCATGCCGACCAAGCCCCTTGCCAACCAGGACGATCTTTCCCTGGCCTATTCTCCCGGGGTGGCGTATGCCTGCATGAACATTCACGCCGAAGGCGAAGATGCCGCGGCCAAATACACCTCGCGCTCGAATCTGGTGGGCGTGATCACCAACGGCACGGCGGTTCTGGGCTTGGGCAACATCGGCCCGCTCGCCGCGAAGCCCGTCATGGAAGGCAAGGGCTGCCTGTTCAAGAAATTCGCGGGCATCGATGTCTTCGATATTGAACTGAACGAGAACGACCCCGACAAACTGGTCGATATTATTGCCGCACTCGAACCCACACTGGGTGGTGTCAACCTCGAAGACATCAAGGCGCCCGAATGCTTCTATATTGAGCGCAAGCTGCGCGAGCGCATGAAGATTCCGGTCTTCCACGACGACCAGCACGGCACCGCCATCATTTCGGCCGCGGCAATCCTGAATGGCCTGAAGGTCGTCGGCAAGAACATGGAGGACGTAAAGCTGGTGTGTTCCGGCGCCGGCGCGGCCGCCATTGCCTGCCTCGACCTCCTGATTCACCTGGGTATCCGCCGCGAGAACATTTTTGTGGTGGATTCGCGTGGTGTGATTTACGAAGGCCGCGATGCCAACATGGAACCCACCAAGGCCCGCTATGCGCAGCGCACCGATGCCCGCACGCTGGCCGACGTGTGTGTGGGCGCCGATATTTTCCTGGGCTGCTCCGCCCCCGGCGTGATGACCCCCGACATGGTGCGCAGCATGGCACCGCAGCCGCTGATCCTTGCGCTGGCCAACCCCGAGCCCGAGATTCGCCCCGAACTGGCCAAGGAGGCACGCCCCGATTGCATCATTGCCACCGGCCGTTCCGACTACCCCAATCAGGTCAACAACGTCCTGTGCTTCCCCTTCATCTTCCGCGGCGCGCTCGACGTGGGCGCCACGGTCATCAATGAAGAAATGAAGCTCGCCTGCGTGCGCGCGATCGCCGAACTGGCCCAGGCCGAACAGAACGAAGAGGTCGCCACGGCCTACGAAGGTCAGGAGCTGAACTTCGGCCCCGAATACATCATTCCCAAGCCCTTCGACCCGCGTCTGATCATCAAGCTGGCACCGGCAGTGGCCCAGGCCGCCATGGATTCCGGCGTCGCCCGCCGCCCCATCGAAGACATGGAAGCCTACCGTGCGCGCCTGATGGGGCTGGTGTACCGCACCGGCCAGCTCATGCGCCCGCTTTTCATGCAGGCCAAATCGGAGCTCAAGCGTGTCGTGTACTCCGACGGCGAAGACGAGCGCGTGCTGCGTGCGGTTCAAACCATCGTCGACGAACGACTCGCCTTCCCTGTGCTGATCGGCCGCCCCTCGGTCATCGAAATGCGCATCGAGCGCTTCGGCCTGCGCCTGACCCGCGATGTCGATTTCGAAATCGTGAATCCCGAATCCGACGACCGCTTCAACGAGACCTGGCAGGGTTATTACAAGTTGCGTGCCCGCGAAGGCGTGACGCCCGATATCGCCAAGGCCATGATCCGCAAGCACAACACACTGATCGGCGCCATGCTGCTTCAGCGCGGTGATGTCGACGCCATGATCTGCGGGATCGCCTCGAAGTTCGACAATCAGCTGCGCTACGTCGACGAAGTCATCGGCCTGAAGCCGGGTGCGCGCACTTACGCCGCCATGAACGTGCTCACGCTGCCAACCCAAACCCTCTTCATCTGCGACA
>JAEZGR010000383.1 GCA_023437255.1 Pseudomonadota bacterium
TTGATATCCTGCTGCATATCCATGTACACGTTGTAGTCGGCGCTGAGAACGTAATACACCACCTCGAACTCGAGACCGCGCTCAACAAATTGCAGGAAGTGTGCTCTGTCGAACTTGGCGAGCTCGATACTCTCGATATAGTTGCGCACCTCGCGGTCGATCGCCTGAATCTGCTCTGCAGTGGCCCCATACGCGACCACAAATCGGAATGCGATGCGGCGCGTTTCCATGCGCTTGTAATTCTGTATGGTCTGCTTCAGCAATTCGGTGTTGGAACAGACCACCTGCTCGCCGCCCAGACTGCGAATCCGCGTCGTTTTTAGCCCCACATACTCGATCGTGCCGGCCACATTGCCCACGACGATGAAGTCGCCCACTTCGAATGGTTTGTCCAGACCGATCGCCGCAGAGGCGAACAAGTCACCCAACACCACCTGCGCAGCAAGCGCCACGGCTACGCCGCCGATGCCCAAGCTCGCCACAAACGCCGTAATGTTGACGCCCAAATTGTCGAGAATCGCAAGACCGGCCACCGTCCACAACACCGTGCGCAAGGCGTAGCCTATGAGCGTAAGCGTGACTAGATTCGTGGTGGGGTGCCGTTCTCGATAGCGTTCAAGCGGGAAATGCAGTGCCGTATTGAGCCATGCTGCCACCTGAACCACCACTGCAATGAACCACAAGCGTGCAATGGCGATGCTCCAGGTGGCGGGCAACTCAAGTACCTTGACGCCCAACAGCACCGATAGTGCGAACAGCGCCAACACATTCGTGCTGGCGACCACACGCAGAAGAAGGTAGGCCGGCGTGCCATGGGGGTCCGACGCATGTTTCTCAAGGCGTCGTCGCAGGTGCGCGCGCAGCCACAACAGCACGGTAAGAATGCCCGTGACGGCCGCCAGCATGAGCACCCAGTTCCAGAGCGGTATGGAAAGTATTGTTGTTTCAAGCCACCATTGCTGCATGGATCATTCCTTCGCAAAGACACCGTTCACGCAAACCACATGCCGGCCCTGCGAGCTCACAATACCACGTGCAAAAACCCCCGAGGGTGGGCGGATCGCCCGATCAGCGTGGCCGACTTCCGGAGTAAGATTCTTGCCTAAGGCCTTTGAGGAGCGGCAGGCATGAGTACCGATACACGCGAATTTATCACTCTGGATGTCTTCACGGATCAGCGCTTCGGCGGCAATCCGCTGGCCATTGTGCCCAACGCAACCGGCCTTGACGACGCCACCATGCAACGCGTCGCAGCCGAAGCGAATCTCAGCGAAACGGTGTTCCTGCATCACGAGCCAGGCAATGACACACCCTCATTGCGGATCTTCACACCCAAGTCGGAACTGCCCTTCGCGGGGCATCCCACTGTGGGCACGGCAATCTACCTCGCCGAAGAAACGGGTCTCGCATCGGGCACCCCGCTGACCATGCTCACGCGCGCCGGCCCGGTTGCGGCAGGCATATCACGAAACGAATCGGGGTTGACCGTGGCAGAAATCAAGGCACCCCAGGCGCCCGTCTGCAGAGCCGCCGCGTCCATCGAATCCTGTGCGGCCGCCCTTTCCCTGGCCGCAAACGAGATTGCTGCAGCACCTCGCATTTGCGATGCCGGCAATCCTTTCACGGTCATTCCGGTCAGCAGCCGCGAAGCCCTGGCTCGCGCGCATCTCGATGCGGCCGCTTGGGCGGCCGGCCCCGGCGCAACCGACGCGGCCAAACTCTTTATCGTTTTCATCGAGAATCTGGCCTCGGGCGGGGTCATTCACACTCGCATGTTCGCGCCTTCCATCGGCATTACCGAAGATCCTGCCACGGGCAGCGCCGCAGTGGCACTCCCCGCCCTGCTTCATGAGTTGCAGCCGCTGGCCGATGGCGAGCACCGATGGCTGATCCGACAAGGCGACGACATGGGGCGTCCGAGCGCAATGGCCGTTCGTGCTGTCGCGGCCGGCGGGCGGCTCACGGCCGCCTACGTGGGTGGCACCGCCGTGCGGGTCATCAACGGTTCGATTCAGATACGCTAAAGGCGGGGTTCTTGCGCTCGCGCAGACACGAAGCGCACGGCGCCTTTGGGCGTGTCGAGCAAGACCTCGATTCTGGACTCCGGCCCCTCTTCCACCGGAAGGTCAAAGCGTATTTCCTGCCACAGCGCACGAACAGATTCCGGGCGAGGATGGCTCGCCCGGCAGCTCACTACCGTACAGGGTGCCGCCGGCAGGCTGCGTGAAGGATGCGTTGCCTCGCCCCAGTCGATGAAAAGCGGCGCAAAGGCTCCGTAAGCATTGCCATCGGCCGGCATCAACAAGTGCCACCGCAGGACCTCGCCGGATGCCGCCTTCCGACTCAAAGGCCGAACTGTGGCCTCGACGCCGGCGTGACGATAAGCCTCGACGATCGCAGGAAACCGTTCCAGGCTCTCCCGAACAATAATGCGGTGCAGCGTCGACGTATCTATTTTAGATATACCTTCGCGCAGATCACTGGATGAATCCAGTGCCGGATTCGGAGCAATCAATTCCAGATAGATCTGGCTGGTAGTGGCAATCAGCCGGTTATGGGTTCCCAGGTCAGGGTGACTACCACCCGGCGCCGGGTCGATGCCGGTCGCCGCACTGAAATAATCGGAGAGGCGATCAAGATCGTTTGCAGCGATCATGAAGTGGTCTATGTTGTACATGAGGCCCCTTTTCACTTGTCGCGGAAAATATAGCTCTGCGGCCCCTCGCCCTCCCGCATCACCCCGCGGTACATCCCCGTGGTGTTGAACGGCATGTGCACATGGCCGCGACTGTCGACTGAAACAAGACCGCCTGCACCGCCGATTTTCAGAAGTGACTCATGCACCACGGCGTCGCCTGCCTGGGCCAACGTTTCGCCCCTGTAAGCCATGCGGGCGTGCACATCGTGGGCCACGCAGGCGCGCAGGAAATGCTCACCGGTTCCCGTGCATGCGACCGCACAAGTGGCGTTGTTCGCGTAGATGCCTGCCCCCACGATCGGGGTGTCGCCCCCTCGCCCGGGCCGCTTGTTGGTGAGCCCGCCTGTGGAAACGGCGGCCGCCACATTGCCGTGTTTGTCCAGCGCCACCGCGCCCACCGTTCCGAACTTGCCGTTTTCATTGATCGGAGCGGGTTGCTCCGCCAGCGTCTGAGCCGAATGGTCCAGGGCCATCGTGCTGGAGCCCTCGGCGCGCACGCGTCGTAACTGCGCCAGCCGTTCCGCAGAGTCGAAGTAAGCGGGTTCTTCCTGCGTCACGCCCAGTTCGCGAGCCAGGCTCAAGGCGCCCTCGCCCGCCAGCAGCACGTGATCGGTATGCTGCATGACCGCCCGCGCCAGGGCAACCGGGTTGCGGATTCCGTTTATGCCGGCCACCGCACCCGCTTTGAGTGTGCTGCCCTCCATGACAGAGGCATCCATCTCATGGGTTTGATCGGCGGTATAGACCGCGCCGCGCCCGGCATTGAACAGTGGACAATCCTCGAGCGACTGCACGGCCGCCTGAACCGCGTCCAATGCGCTCCCCCCTGCCTCAAGAACTGCGGCCCCGGCTCGCAGCGCGGCTCGCAGCCCTTCGTGATACGGCTGTTCATCCGCCTGCTGCGGAGAAATCGTGCCGGCACCACCGTGCACGGCAATGACGAAAGGAACGCTGCTCATGCTTGCTGCCTTATGCTCATGCTTGCTGCCTTAGTATCTTGCCCGGAAAGGCGCGGCTGCGCTCATTCTGCGGGTGATGGAAGAACTGGTCGGGCGGCTGACTCTCAAGAATCTGACCTGCGCCCATGAAGACCACTCGATCGGCCACCTGCTGCGCGAAGCCCATTTCATGGGTCACGCACAGCATGGTGATGCCCTGGCCAGCGAGCTCAACCATGATGTCGAGAACTTCATTGACCATTTCGGGATCGAGTGCGGAGGAAGGCTCATCGAAAAGCATCAGCTCGGGGCTCATGCAAAGCGCTCTGGCAATGGCCACCCGCTGCTGCTGGCCACCAGACATCTGTCCCGGACCAGTTGATCGCGCCGCTTCACGCTGTCCAGAACCTTGCCCGCCATGGCAGGCGCGGACGCAGCCAGAGCCACCGCGGCAAGCGAGCCGCTCAAGAGTGTTTGTGCCAGTTTCATCGTGTGTTTCCTCGTGTGGACAAGTTGGCGTTGCAAGAAAAAATGCCCCTACTATTCCGGCACCCGCACCTGCAGGTGGGGAAGCACGGTGTCAATCAGTTCGACGGTGATCGCCTCGGCCTGAGGATTGAGCCGTACGACGCGCTCCAGCAGTGCTTCAAGCACGGCGGTCACCGAGACATAACTATGGGAGAGCACGCTGTGACGCGCCGGGGCGAGCAAGACCGTGTCTGCCACGCCCACCAACGGCGATGCCGCTGCGTCGGTCAGGGCGATCACGGTGGCGCCCCGATCACGCGCGAACCGCGCCAGCGTGACGATATCCATCGAATAACGTGGAACAGTGATGGCCAGCACCACGTCTCCTGGACCCAGGCGCGACATGCGCCGCAGAATCTGTTCGGTGCCGCCGCCTTCGGACAAATGGGTGGCACCCTGCACATACGGCATGAACGCACTCGCCGCGAAACCTGCCACGTAATGGCTCATGCCCAGGCCGATCGTGTATACGTGCCGGGCGTCGAGCAGGCGTTGCGCGCATTGATCAAGCACCTGAAGGTCGAGCTCCTCGGCTGCCTGCAGCAGACCCTCCTGTGCGCTGGATAGTGGATGCGAGGTCTCGACGTCGCTCTGCTCACGCAACTTGGTGATGGGCTCGTGGGCCTCCTGCAGTTCTGCCGCCAATGCGGTACGCAATTCCGCGAGACCCGCAAACCCGGCATGCGTGGCATAGCGGTTCACTGCCGCCTGTGAGGCCCTTGCCTGCACCGCAATTTCGTCTGCGCTGAGCGAAATGGCCCGCAGCGGATGAGCGGCGATCCAGAGGCCCACCTTGCGGATCGCAGGAGTGCCTTCGAGAGCCGATTGGCGCAAGCGGTTGAGCAGAGTCATTAGGTACCTTCGCAATCACTGAATGATAATATTCACCTTTCAATGTTTCTGAATCGTTCCATTCATACTAGCGAGGATTCGGCAAATACACAAGTGTTTTCTTGGAGTTACCGAACGACGGGCTACAATGACCCCTTACCTAGGAGAACTATGTTGATACTCAAGCCCGGCGAACGGGCGTACTTAACGGAAATCAGAGCCTTGACTTCAGACCAGGACGGCAACGAATTGCTCGTCGGACTCACAGCGAAAGAGTCGGTCTGGTACCACAACTATGTTCAGGCATCGTTTTCTGGCACGGTCGACCGCGCAGAAGACGGCGAACAGAAGTATCTCGCCCTTCAGGACAGGCACGAAGAAATGCGCAGAACCGTGCTGGCCGGTGAGTCGATCATCCCATCGCACTCAGCGCGTAACTGAGCCTTGGGGGAATGCCCTCGACGAAACCCGCTGCAGCGGGTTTCTCTTTTTAGATCACGCGTCGTCGCCATCGAGGTGGAACACGTGCAATACGCGGTGCAGTATGGGTGCAAACACCACACCCATCACGGCCACGTACACCACGCTGATGTAGCCACCGTAGATCGCCAGGAAGATCTTGCCTTTCACGGTCTGGGGAAGCATGATGGGCCCGATGCCACTGGCTATCATCGCCATGTTCAGCGTAACGTCGTGCCAGTGCGCGCCGCCTTCGATCCAGAGGTAGCCTACGACACCCATCAAGAGCGAAAACGTCACGAAGGCCATGGCCACCAGCAAGTGGACCAGCACTCGCAATGCAAACCGTTTCCGGCTGATCAATTCTTCGCTACGCGATTCGTACATGGCTTTCCTCGCATGTAACCAATTGCGCCATCCTACAACAGTTGTAGTGCCGTATTTCACCGTGAAGTTCGACACAGGCAGAGGGGAACCATAAAATCCTGCCTTAATGCCCGTATTACCAGCATGGAGTCGATCCGTTTCAGAAATGGATCGGGGGCGATCAGAATTTTTTACGGGCTTGTCATGCTGCATCTCTTCGGAAAAAACCCTCAACGCCCTGAACTTGTTTCCCTGTGTGCCTGCTGCCGGCCGGAAACCCAGAAACTCTTCGCACGAATCGAGCAGGGCCTGTCACGGCGATCCGTACTTAAAGGGATTGCGGCCGGCTTGGTCGCGCCGGCGCTCGGTCTGATCGGCTCAGTCTCCGCTCAGGGCACAGACAGACCGATACGACTGAAGAACATCCGCATTTTCAACGGCATTGAAGAAAAGCTGATCGACGGGCAAGACGTCGTCGTGCAGGGCCAACGTATCCATGCCCTCGTTGGTGCCGCAGAGCCATTCGCTGATGCCGTCGAGATAGACTGCCGCGGTGGCACGCTGATGCCGGGCCTGATTGACGCACACTGGCATACGATCCTGGCTGCCCTCCCCGAGCACGCAGCGACGCTCGGCGACATTCCCTACATTCATCTGGTGGCCGCTCAGGAAGCCCAACGCACCGTACTGCGCGGTTTCACGACCGTGCGAGACGTTGGCGGGCCCTCATTTGCCTTGAAGCGCGCCATCGATGAAGGCCGTTTCATCGGCCCGCGCATCTATCCTTCCGGAGCCATGATTTCTCAAACCTCCGGGCACGGCGACTTCCGGCTGCGCTATGAGTTGCCGAGAACGCCGCAAAGCAACCTGAGTGGCGCCGAAAAAGCGGGAATCTCGATGATTGCCGACGGCGATACCGAAGTATTGAGACGTGTGCGCGAACAGCTGATGCTCGGCGCCAGCCAGATCAAGATCATGGGCGGGGGGGGCGTGGCCTCGCACCACGATCCGCTCGACGCCTTGCAGTACTCCGAGGCCGAAATGAAGGCCGCGGTGTCCGCTGCAGCAGATTGGGAAACCTATGTCTGCGTGCATACCTACACGTCCGCCGGTATCCAGCGAGCCCTTCGATGTGGTGTGAAATCCATTGAACATGGCCAGCTGGCTGACGAACAGACGGTCGAGATGATGGCCGACGCAGGGGCATGGTGGAGCATCCAGCCCTTCCTGGGCGATGAAGACGCCAACGTCTACGCCACCGCCGAACAACGCGAACAACAACGACTCATTGCCGAAGGTACCGCCAGGGCAATCGAACTGGGTCTCAAGTACAAGGTCAAACTGGCCCTTGGCACAGACATTCTGTTCAGCCCCAAGCGCACGGGCAGCCAGGGACGCCAGCTCGCGAAGTTTGCACGGTGGCTGGGCAACGCTGGTGTATTGCGTCTGCTGACCAGTGGCAACGCCGACCTGATGGCCCTCTCTGGGCCGCGCAACCCTTACCCTGGTGAACTTGGCAGAATTCAGGCTGGCGCGTACGCGGATATTCTCGTGCTTGACGGTAACCCGTTGGCCGATATCTCGTTGATCGGCGATCCCGAGCGATCAATGAAACTGATCATGAAAGACGGCCAGATCCACAAGAACACGCTTTCAGGTGAACAGGGGTGATCCTGTGAAGAGTCACATCGTCTTTCTGATTGCGCTCCTTTGGGGGCTGCAAGCCGCCCACGCCGGCGAAAGTCGCGAGCCCAATGCGACAGCGGCCTCGGCAGGATACCGGGTGCTGAAGGTCGACTACGAGCACAAGGGTAATGTGTTCAACACGCGCCTTGCCGGCCCCGTGCTCGGCCTGACGTACAGATTCTGAAGAGCCGACCATGTCCAGAGTTTTTTTGGTTCTCTCGACGCTGGCCGCATTGCCCGGATGCACAGCATTGCAGACTCCGTCTTTTTATCTGGCCGGCTCCTTTTTTCCTGCCTGGCTCCTGTGCGCCGTACTGGGCATCATTGGGGCCACCCTGATCCGCGTCCTGTTCATCAGGATTTCGCTCGATGACGTCTTGCCTCTGCGCTTGCTGTTCTACACCTGCATCGCATTCACCATCGCAATGGCCATCGGGTACCAAATTTATTGAATGTCCATGCAGAAAGGCGTAAATCAAGTCGGCAAGAAGAAAGTAGCGCATGTGGTGGTGATTGCGGCGATCGTCGGCACCCTGGTGCTCGGCTGGTTTACCTACAGGCATATCAGCGCCCATCCCTTGTCGGAGGACGCGGTGATTCAAGCCGAGGTGGTTCACGTCAGCACGCCTGTCCCCGGCAGGGTCACGCATTTCAATGTCCATGAAGGCAGTCGCGTGAAGAAGGGCGACCTCCTCTTCAGCCTGGATTCTTCGGTTTACGAATTGCGTGTCAAGCAGGCCGAAGCAGAGTTGCACGCTGCAGAAGCGGCGCTCGACGCCCGGCGGCGGGCCGTTCAGGCCGAAACGGCCAATGCAGCCATTGCCGACGAACAGATCGAGAGGGCCCGCCATAACCTCACGCTGGCGGAGCGCACCCACCAGCGACTGGTTCCCCTGGCGGCGAAGGGCTATGTCACCAAGCAGCAACTTGACGACGCAGCCACGCTCAAGAACGATGCCCAGGTCAGTTTGAATCAGGCACAGTCCCAGGCCGAGGCGGCACGACAACTCGTTGGCAATCTGGAGGCGGCGCAGGCCATGGTGGAAGTGAGCCGCAGTGCACTGGCCATTGCGCAAAAAGCGCTGGCGGACACGCAGGTGTATGCCCCGCATGACGGGCTGGTGGTCGGGCTCACCGTGTCCACGGGACAGTACGTGGCGCCGGATCAATCCCTCTTCACGCTCATCAATACCAATAGCTGGCATGCCACCGCTTTCTTCCGCGAAACCGACCTGGCCAATATCGAGGTGGGGGCGTGTGCGACGGTCTACCTTCTGGGCTACCCCGGGCTGAGGCTCTCCGGCAAGGTCGAAAACATCGGGTGGGGAATCAGTTCCGCCGACATGATCGATCTTCCACGCAGTCTCCCGTTCGTGCAGAAATCCTTGAACTGGGTGCGTGTGGCCCAACGATTCCCCGTTCGAATCCGCCTGGATCAACCTGACGAACAATATCTGCGCATGGGGGCATCGGCCGATGTGGTGATCAGGCATGACGGCGGCTGCTAGCGGCGTGCTCACCACCCTGGTTCGCGCTGCCCGGGAAGAGCTGCTTCCGTTTGAAGGGCGCGCGGGCATGGCCTGGCGTGTCGCTGCCCAGTGCATGCTCGCCTCGGCGGTTTTCATGACTTACGGCATACCGCTGGCGGCGATCGGCTGTTATCTGGT
>JAEZGR010000045.1 GCA_023437255.1 Pseudomonadota bacterium
TGCCGGCATGAGCGTGACGACCGGACCCAGGATATACAGCACCCGGTTGGCCTCGGTAGGCGTGATGACTTCCTTGGTGAGCAGCTTGAAGACGTCGGCAAACGGCTGCAGAAGCCCGCGGTAACCCACCCGGTTCGGCCCCATGCGCACGTGCATGAAACCGATCATCTTGCGTTCCCAGTACGTGAGGTAAGCCACACACAGAATGATGGGCAGCGCGATCACGACGATCTTGATGACCGTCCAGACCACATACCAGATGGTCTCGCCGAGCAGGCCGCTACCAAATGCATGAATAGGATTCAGCCATTCCATGTCAGGCACGCTCCACGTTCAGTTCAGCCTCGGCGGGACCGAGCGCCAGCGTTTCCGGGAAGGCCGCGGCGATGCGCACGCAGCCGGCGGCAATGGTGTCATCGAGCTGCGCCGGCAGCGACACCTGGCCGTAAGACGACGAGATGCGCACGGCATCGCCAGACTCGAGCCCCAGCTGCTGCAGCGTTGCAGCAGACATACGGGCCCGCGGCGATTGCGACGCGATGGTTTCCTGCAGCGGCTGCGAGCGACGCACGATGGGATCGGTACGGTAGATCGGCACATCGGTCACGCGTTCGAGACCCTTCTGCCCTGCCCCGTTGACGAGCGCGGCTGCGGCCTTGATCTGGTTCGACAGACGCGCCTCGATGCCGCCGGCGATCACAGCGTCACGCACAGTTTCGGAGCTTTCATCGTCGAAGCCCTGCAGTTCGAAGAAGTTGCCCAGCACACGCAGCACCTTCCAGGCCGGGCGGGTATCGCCCAGGGGCGCCGTGGCGGCCTTGAAGCTCTGCGCACGGCCCTCTGCGTTGACGAAGGTGCCCGAGGTTTCGGTGAACGGGGCCACGGGCAGCATGACATCGGCCCATTCTTCGGCGGCCGAACGGAATGAAGTGAGCGCCACGGCGAAGCCGCTGGCATTCAGCGCCTTCAGCGCCTGTGCACCGTTGGCGGCGTCCATGGAAGGCTCGGCATGCAGCACGAAGTAGGCCTTGAGCGGTTCAGCCAGCATCTGGGCGGCAGTACGACCGCCGTTGCGCGGCGTGGCACCGGCCAGGTAGCCACCGACGGTGTTGCCACCTTCGGTCAGGAAGCCAAACGTTGCGCCGGCAGCGCCTGCCAGTGCGGCGGCGTTGGCGGCCAGCAGGCTGGCCTGCGCAGACGACACGGCCATGTTGCCGATCAGGACGGCCGTACGCTGACCACCGGCCAGCGCAGCGCCAATGGCGCGAGCGGCGTCGGACACCTGCACGCCTGCGAACGCGGCGGGCGCGGCCTGTTCACGGGCCCCGGCAACGGCGACGGCGATTTCCGCCAGCGCATTGGGCAGCGCGCTCGGTGCCACGGTGATACGGCCGGCAACGGGCATGAGGGGGTCGTCGGCTGCGGAATCGACGAGGAAGATCTGCGCGCCGCGCTTGGCGGCCTGGCGCAGACGCTGCGCCATGAGCGGATGATCCTTGCGCAGGAAGGAACCGATGACCACCACGCGATCGACCTCGTTGAGGTCGGCCACCGGCATGCCCAGCCAGGGGGCGCCGCTGAGCGCCTGGTCGAAGGCGTTGTCGGTCTGGCGCAGGCGGAAGTCAACGTTCTCGCTACCGAGCGCGCGGGTAAGGCGCGCCAGCAGCGCCAGCTCTTCGAGCGTGGCGATGGGGCTGCCGAGCGCGCCGATCTGTTCGGCACCGAACTCTTCTCGGATCATGTTGACGGTCTGCACCACCACCTGCAGCGCATCGCTCCAGGAGGCTTCACGCCATTCGCCGTCTTCTCCACGGATCATGGGGTGTGTCAGGCGGTCTTCGGTGTAAAGGCCATCGTACGAAAAGCGGTCGCGGTCGCTGATCCAGCACTCGTTGACGTCTTCGTTCTCGAAGGGAACCACGCGCTTGACGCGATCGAGCTTGACCTGGGCAATGAGGTTGGCGCCCAGACTGTCGTGCGGGCTGACCGTACGACGGCGGGCCAGCTCCCAGGGACGGGCCGACATCTTGTAGGGACGCGACAGCAACGCGCCCACTGGGCAGAGGTCGATCACGTTGCCGGAGAGTTCGGATTCAACCGACTTGCCGATGAAGGTGGTGATCTCGGAGAACTCGCCCCGGTTCACCATGCCGATTTCCATCATGCCGCCGATCTCTTCGCCGAAACGCACACAACGGGTGCAGTGAATGCAGCGCTGCATGCCTTCGGTGGAAATGAGCGGGCCCATGCTCTTGGGCACGACCACGCGCTTCGTTTCCTGATAGCGGGAGGCCGACTTGCCGTAACCGACCGCCAGGTCTTGCAGCTGGCACTCACCGCCCTGGTCGCAGACCGGGCAGTCGAGCGGGTGATTGATGAGCAGGAACTCCATGACGGAGTTCTGTGCCGCGACAGCCTTCTCGGAGCGTGTGTGCACGACCATGCCGTTGGTGACGGGCGTGGCACAGGCCGGCAGGGCCTTGGGCGCCTTTTCTACGTCGACCAGGCACATGCGGCAGTTGGCTGCCACGGAAAGCTTCTTGTGATAGCAAAAATGCGGAATGTAGACGCCGAGCTTGTGGGCAGCCTGGATGACCATGCTCCCTTCGGGTGCTTCCGTCTTGATGCCGTCGATGGTGATTTCAACCATTAGCGTGTCCTGACCCTACAGATATTTGGGCACCACGCACTGCTTGTGCTCGATGTGGTGTGCGAATTCGTCGCGGAAGTGCTTGATGAAGCTGCGAACGGGCATGGCCGCTGCGTCGCCCAGGGCGCAAATGGTGCGGCCCATGATGTTCTGCGCGACGGAGTCGAGCACGTCGAGATCTTCGGGGCGGCCCCGACCGTTCTCGATGCGATGCACCATGCGATACAGCCAGCCCGTACCTTCGCGGCACGGCGTGCACTGCCCACAGCTTTCCTCGAAATAGAAGTACGACAAACGAAGCAGCGACTTCACCATGCAGCGAGTTTCATCCATGACAATGACCGCGCCGGAGCCGAGCATGGAGCCGGCCTTGGCGATCGAGTCGTAATCGAGGTTGGTCTGCATCATGATGTCGGCCGGCAACACGGGCGCGGAGGAACCGCCCGGAATCACTGCCTTGAGCTTGCGGCCGCCCCGCATGCCGCCGGCCAGTTCCAGCAGCTTGCTGAACGGCGTGCCCAGGGGCACCTCGTAGTTGCCGGGAAGCTCGACGTCGCCGGAGATCGAGAAGATCTTGGTGCCGCCCGCGTTGGGCACACCGATCTCGTGATACTGCTGGCCACCGTTACGGATAATCCAGGGTACCGCCGCAAAGGTCTCGGTGTTGTTGATGGTGGTGGGCTTGCCATACAGGCCGAAGCTCGCCGGGAAAGGCGGCTTGAAGCGCGGCTGACCCTTCTTGCCCTCGAGCGACTCGAGCAGCGCGGTTTCTTCACCGCAGATATAGGCGCCGTAGCCGTGAAAGGCGTGCAGCTCGAAATTGAAGCCCGAACCCAGGATGTTCTCGCCGAGGAAACCCGCGGCACGCGCCTGCTCGAGCGCCTCTTCGAAGCGCTTGTAGACTTCAAAGATTTCGCCGTGAATGTAGTTGTAGCCCTGGGTGATGCCCATGGCATACGCAGCGATGGCCATGCCTTCGATCACGATGTGCGGATTGAAGCGCAGGATATCGCGGTCTTTGAACGTGCCGGGTTCGCCTTCGTCAGAGTTGCAGACCAGGTACTTCTGGCCCGGCAGCGTGCGCGGCATGAAGCTCCACTTCAGACCCGTGGGGAAACCGGCGCCGCCACGACCACGAAGCGAGGAAGCCTTGATCTCGGCAATGACGTCATCGGGCGTCATGCCCGTGGTCAGGATCTTGCGCAGGGCTTCATAGCCACCACGCTTGACGTAGTCTTCGATGCCCCAGTTGTTGCCATCGAGCCCGTCGAGGATCTGCGGGCCGATATGACGGCCGTGAAAGATCATGCTGCGGGAAGGATCGCTACCGGGATCGGGGTTCAGCCCCTCGGCAAACCGTTGCAGTTGCAGAAGTTCCGGCGCGCTCATGCGGAATCTCCGAGTTTCTTGAGTTCTTCGATCATTTCGTCAATCTTGGCCGGCTCCATGCGCACGCACATGTGGTGATTGTTCAGGAGCATGACCGGCGAATCGCCACACGCGCCCATGCACTCGCCTTCTGAAAGCGTGAACAAGCCGTCGGGCGTGGTTTCGCCGTAGTCGATGCCGAGCTTCTCTTTGAGGTACTCACCGGCCTTCACGCCGTCGCGCAGAGCACAGGGCAGATTGGTGCAGACCGTGACCTTGAAGCGGCCGACCGGATGCTTGTCGAACATGTTGTAGAAGGTGGCGACTTCCTGAACGGCGATGGGCGGCACGCCAATGTAGGCGGCGATGTCAGCGATGATTTCAGTCGAGACCCAACCCTTCTCTTCCTGGGCGATGGCCAGGGCCGCCATGATGGCGGATTTCCTCTGGTCTGCGGGGAACTTGGTCAGTTCCCGGTCGATTCTTTGATAAGCCTGTGCGGAAAGCAGCATAGTTGAAATCCGGTATTTACCTTGGCGGGCGGCCTTAACGGTCGATCTCGCCGAACACGATGTCCTGGGTGCCGATGATGGTGACGGCATCGGCGAGCATGTGGCCGCGCGACATGACGTCGAGCGACTGCAGGTGGGCAAAGCCCGGAGCGCGGATCTTCATGCGATACGGCTTGTTGCCGCCGTCGGAAATCATGTAGATGCCGAATTCGCCCTTGGGGTGCTCGACCCCCGCATAAACCTCGCCGGGCGGGACGTGCATGCCTTCGGTGAACAGCTTGAAGTGGTGAATGAGGTCTTCCATGCCCGTCTTCATGCGTTCGCGCGGAGGCGGAGCGACCTTGTGGTTGTCGATGATGACGGGGCCGGGGTTGTTGCGCAGCCACTCGACGCACTGGCGGATGATGCGATTGCTTTCACGCATTTCGGCCACACGGCACAGATAGCGGTCGTAGCAGTCGCCGTTCACGCCCACAGGCACGTCGAACTCCATGCGGTCGTAGACTTCGTAGGGCTGGTTCTTGCGAAGATCCCATTCGATGCCGGAACCCCGCA
>JAEZGR010000070.1 GCA_023437255.1 Pseudomonadota bacterium
GGCCGGCATCGACCCGGTGTACTTCGGCGTGCTGTTCATCATGAACAACGCAATTGGCTTGATCACGCCGCCGGTCGGTACGGTGTTGAACGTGGTGTCGGGTGTGGCACGCGTCAGGCTCGACCCCGTGATTCGGGCGATCACGCCGTATCTGCTTGCACAGACGGCGGTCCTGCTGCTGCTGGTGCTCTTCCCTCAGTTGGTGCTTGCGCCTCTGCAATTCCTGACGCGATAGCGCCCGGGGTGGCGATGCTGCGTCGCGCCACCCACCCGCGTCGCCATAAGGCAATGAGGGCCGACCCGTGATTGCCTCATCTATAAGAGTTCTCTATTATCAGTGAACCAGAAACGGCTTGAAACAGTCGGTGTCGCCTTGTGCGCCAGCGGCTGAAAAGGGATCGGCATGGAAACCGCGCGCGACGCACTCATACAAGAGGCCCGGGAGCTGCTCGACATCATGGAGCAAACCCTGGCCCGAGTGGTCGCAGCTGGCGAAGATTCCGACGCAGTCAACGAGATTTTCCGGGTGGCGCACACCATCAAGGGCTCGGCAAGCCTGTTTTCCTTTGAGCATCTCATCAGCTTCACGCATCTGCTCGAAAGCATGCTCGAGCACGTGCGAAGTGAAACATTGCCGCTCGACAGTCCCACGGTCGACCTGCTGGTGGAATGCGGCGATTACATTTCCGAGCTCGTCGACGCCATTGCGGCGGGGCGCGAACAGACGGATCCCGATCCGGTCCGGCGCTCACGCCTCGAAGCCGCCATCACCCGCGTCCTTGCGTCGGGCCCGGCGCACCATGCCGTACCGGCCGCGCCTGTTCAATCTGACGTCACTTCGATCGCCCGTCCGCCCGAGCCCGCCGCAGGGCAGCCCCGGGCGCGCCCGGCCTATGTCAAAGTGTCTGTCAGTCGGCTCGATGCCTTGATCGACCTGGTAGGAGAACTGGTGATCTCGCGCGCCTCCATCGAAGAGGTGGCACGCCAGGAGAAGAATCCGCGCCTCGAGGCGGCGGCGAGGAACATGACCGATCGCGTTGCAGAATTGCGCGAGGTCGCGCTCATGCTGCGCATGGTTCCGATCGGCGGCGTCTTTCAACGGTTGCCTCGCGTCGTGCGGCGCGTGGCCGGCGAGTTGGGCAAGACCGTGCATGTAGAGGCCTATGGTGGCGATACCGAACTCGACCGGTCGATGATCGAAAAACTGTATGACCCGTTGCTGCACATCGTGCGCAACGCCGTCGACCACGGCATTGAGCCGCCCGCCGAGCGCCAGGCGATCGGTAAGCCGGCGGCCGGCACGATCACGCTGCGTGCGCGGCATGAATCCGGAAGCGTTGTGATCGAGGTGAGCGACGACGGACGCGGGCTCGACCCCGAGCGCATCCGCCAGAGAGCGGTGCAAGACGGCCGCCTCGATCCCACCGCGCCCTTTACTGAACGTGAACTCGATCGCTTGCTGTTTGAGCCGGGCTTCAGCACGGCTGAGCGCGTGACGCGGGTGTCGGGCAGGGGCGTGGGCATGGACATCGTGCGCAAGCAGGTGGAGGGGCTGCGCGGTGAAGTGGCGTTCATCAGTGAGCCTGGTCAGGGCGCCACGATCCGCATGCGCCTGCCGCTCACGCTGGCGATCATCGACGGTTTTCTTGCGCGGGTGGGCGAATCCACCTTCGTGTTGCCGCTCGACTCGGTGCTCGAATGTGTCGATATCAATGAGTGTGTCATGTACACACAGGCGGCCGAGCTGCGGGGGGAGCGGCTGCCGTGTCTGCGGCTGGCCGACCTTTTCGGCCTCACACCGAGACTTGCGTCGCGCCAGAATCTGGTGATTGTGGAAAATGGCCGGCGGCAACGGGTGGGACTGGTGGTCGACAGCCTGGTTGGCGAGTTTCAGGCCGTGATCCGCCCCCTGGGTTGTCTGTTTGAAAAATTGGGTGCGTTCAGCGGCTCGACCATTCTGCCCGACGGGCGCGTGGCCCTGATTCTCGACGTGCCGCAGCTCGTTCAGCGGGCGCTGGGCGCATGCCCGGCGGCAGCCGGCGAGGTGAGCGATGTGTAGGAGACGTCGATGAACTGGTTGATCAACGTGCGGCTGTCGGTAAAGCTGCTTTTTGCTTTTTCTGTCATGGCGCTCATTGTGGCGGTCATCGGCCTGTTTTCGGTACGGCAGTTCGACAGCCTCGGCGCCAAGACGCAAGCCATTTTCACGTCTGAAATGGCGCCCCTGAGGGCGTTGGCAGACACACGTTTCCAGATGATGGATCACTACCGGCGTCTGCACCTGGCCGTGCTCACGACCGATGAATCGCTGCGGGAGTCGTTGCCTCCGTTACAGGCCATCGGTGAATCGCGCATGGAGGAACTGCTGCAGTTTCTGCGCCCGGCCATGAATACGGATCAGGAACGGGTCCTCATGGAGCGCTACAGCACGCTGCTGCACCAATATCAAGAGGCCGCCGAAGAAGCGCTCGCGACCGCCATGCGCGGGGAGACCCAAGCAGCCCAGAGTCTGCTCGAGATCGATGTTCGGCCGCTGGCAGTGGCCGTGCAACAGACCATGGCGCAGCTCATGGAGGAGCAGGGCCGCGACGCTGCCCAGCTGCACACGCAGTCATCGGAAGAGATCACGCGCGCTTCTGATCTGATCGTCGCGATGGTGGGGGGCGGCCTCGCGCTCGCGCTGCTGCTGGGTGCGCTGGTCACCTACAGCGTGATCCGGCAGGTGGGGGGTGAGCCTGCCGAGGCCGTGCGGATCATGCGGCGCATCGGCAGTGGCGATCTGACCGGCCACATCAAGCTGAAACGGCGCGACAACACGAGTCTGCTTTATCACTTGCAGCAGATGGTCGACAGGATCGTGGGCGTGATTGCCGATGCCCGCAATGTCTCAGGGGTCGTGGTGGCCGCTTCCGAGCAGGTGGCGACCGCCGCGCAGAGCCTGAGCACCAATGCGTCGCAACAGGCTGCAGGCGTCGAGGAAACCAGCACCTCGATCACCCAGATTACAGAGTCGGTCGCTCAGAACGCCGGGCATGCGCGCATGGCCGATTCCATGGCATCCGACAACGCGCGCGATGCGCAGGAAGGCGCGCGGGTGGCCGCCGAGGTGGTCGCCGCCATGCAGCAGATCTCCAAGCAGATCAGCATCATTGATGACATTGCCTACCAGACCAATCTGTTGGCCCTGAACGCGTCGATTGAGGCGGCCAGGGCCGGTGAGCATGGCCGTGGCTTTGCGGTGGTGGCCGCCGAAGTGCGCAAGCTGGCGGAACGCAGCCAGGCCGCCGCTCAGGAGATCACAGAAGTGGCCACCGGCAGCTTTGTCCTGTCGGAGCAGGCAGGGGCTCTGTTTGGCAAGATGATGCCTTCTATCGTGCAGACGGCCGACCTCATCCAGGAGATCGCGGCTGGGTCACGGGAGCAGGCGGGTGCGCTGGAACAGATCAGCGCCGCCATTGGCCAACTTGCGCATAGCACACACCAGACGGCCTCCACCTCCGAAGAGTTCAGTGCCACGGCAGAGGAGCTGAGCACGCAGGCATTGCAGCTGCAGGAAATGATCCGCTTCTTCAAGGTTGAGTCTTCCTTGCTGCAGCCCATGGGAGCAATCGGCGGGGTGTCCGTGGGCGAACCCCCGGAATGGCGTCCGATGCCAGTCGGTACGGGGGGAGCCGTCCGTGCGCAGCACGGCGGCGGCCAGTATTCCGGCAGCGCGCCCGATGAATCGCGCTTTGCGCGTTTCTGACGGGTCACCCGCCATGGAACCCAGCGATCCGCAGCCCCTCGACACTGTTTTTCCCGCAGCAGGCGATGCCGAGCTGCCTCCCGATTTCAAGCCGGAGTTTCTTACTTTTCTGCTTGATGGTGTTCCGTTCGCCATCCCCGTCGACAGCGTACGTGAAGTCGTGGGGTGTCTGCCCATTACCGACGTCCCCGGGGC
>JAEZGR010000093.1 GCA_023437255.1 Pseudomonadota bacterium
TGCTTGCGTTGGGGGGCGATGTCGCTGTGCCCCACCACGTTGCGGGCATGGATCTGGTGGCGCGTCACGATGTCCTTCAGCAGGGTGATCACGGTCTGGATCTGCGCCGGCGTGTAGGGCTGCCAGCCCGTGCCGGTGGGCCCGCTGTTCACCATCTCGATGCCGATCGATGCCGCATTCAGGTCGCTGCGCCCGTACCACTCGCTCTCGCCGGCATGCCAGGCGCGTCGGCTTTCATCGACCAGCTGGAATACGCGCGGCGGGTTCTCGTCGGTGATCAGATAGTGGCTGCTGACGTTGCGCTTCGACAGGATCTCGAGCGAGCGTGGGGTGTCGGCGACCGTATAGTGCAACACTACCACCGAGACCCGGCTGCTTTGGCTGACCGCCTGGATGCTGCGGTCGATCTGCAGGCCGGCGGGGCCCTGCGAGGCACAGCCCCCTAGCAGCGCGGCGGCCAGCGCCAGGCCGGCCGTTCGCCCGGGACGGCGCTTCAGCGCGAGGCCAGAAAGAGAAAAAGCGTGGGCTTTTTGTCGAGTTGCGGCGCCGGGCGCTGCTTCCATTGGGCGATGCTGCACGTGTGGATCCATTCGTCGGCGGTCGTGAGCGAACGTGCCACGCAGAGCCGCGTGTCGCCCTTGAGGGTCTGAAGCAGGCTCTGGAACATGGCGTCGTTTCGGTAGGGTGTTTCGATGAAGAGCTGGGTCTGGTCATGCTGCCGAGAGGCCGCTTCCCAGGTCTTGAGCGTACGTGCGCGTTCGTCGGGTCTGACCGGTGCGTAGCCGTGAAAGGTGAAGCGTTGACCCTCGAGCCCGCTGGCCATGAGGCCCAGCAGCAGCGACGAAGGCCCGACCCAGGGGGCAACCCGCAGACCCAGCGCATGGGCGGCGGCTGCAACCCGGGCACCGGGATCGGCCACTGCAGGGCAGCCGGCTTCGGACACCAGGCCGATTTCTCCGCCTTTGCGGATCGGATTCAGCCATTCGCGCATGCGGGCGTCGGTCACGCTGCGATCGAGCACGTGGATGGTGATTTCCTGCAGAGGGCGATCAGTGCCGATCAGCTTCAGAAATGCCCGGGCGGTCTTTGCATTTTCGGCAATGTAGGTATCGAGGCGACCGGCCAGCGCGCGAACGTCGTTCGGCAGCCAGGCGCTGGGCGGGGCGTCGCCAAGACCCACCGGGATCAGGTGCAGGGTGCCCCGCTGAGGCGCGCGGGGTGTCGTGCTCGCGGTGGCGTCTTGTGTGGGCGTTTCGGGTGTTTCACTCATGCTGTTGCGCTGCCTGTGGCCAGAAGAGGGTTGAGCCCGAAGGCGCGCAGCATGCGCGACAGGGCGATCAGCGGCAGGCCGATGATGGCGGTGGGGTCATCGGAATGCATCGCATCCATGAGGGCGATGCCGAGTCCTTCCGCCTTGGCGCTGCCGGCGGTGTCATAGGGGCGTTCCCGCAGCAGGTATTCGCTGATCTCTGCGTCGCTCAGCTCGCGGAAGCGGCAGGTGGTGACGACATCTTCGTATTGTTCGCGGCGACCGTCGGTGACGCACATTGCGCTGTGAAACTCGACGCTGCGCCCGCTCAGCTCACGCAGCTGACGCAGCGCGTTTTCGTGGTCGCCGGGCTTGCCGATGGCGCGGCCATCGAAAGTGGCCACCTGGTCGGCGCCGATGACAAGGGCGCCGGGATGACGCTGCGCCACCGCCGCCGCCTTGGCCCGCGCCAGCCGCAGTGCGAGAGCGGCAGGCGCCTCGCCGGACAGGGGGGATTCGTCGACCTCGGGGGCAACGGTGCTGAAAGGCAGGCCCAGGCGTTTGAGCATGTCCTGACGGTAGAGTGAGCTTGAGGCTAGAATGAGACGCATGAGTTGAGTTCTGCCGCTGTGTGAATTGACGCAGAGGGTGGCAAACAGCTATTATTCTACGTTTTCTTTGTGTCCGACATGAACCCTTCGCACAAGCCCGCTGCAAGTGTGGATGTGTGGCAGCTGGCCCGCAAGGGCGATACGCTGCAGGGCCGCACTGCGCTTGGCGAATGTGCGCGCTTGCTCGAGGGCTTGCCCGGCCAGCCGGCGCAACGCAATGTCGATTGGTCGCTTTCCGGTGAAACCGACAGCCTTGGCCAGCACTTCATGGTGCTGCGCGCGCAGGCGGTGGTGACGCTGGAATGCCAGCGCTGTCTGACCCTGTTCGATCTGCCCCTGCGGGTCGAGACACGTGTTCAGCTGGTGCAGAACGAAGAAGAGCTTGAGGCCGAAGGCGCAGAGGATGATCCCGATGCGCCAGACCGTCTGCCGGGATCCACGCACTTCGATGTGCAGGAGCTTGTCGAAGATGAGCTGATTCTGGCGCTGCCTTACGTGCCCAAGCATGAGGTTTGTCCGTCGTTGCCCGAAGTGCTGGATTCAGCCGAAGGCGGCGATACCCGCCGCCCATCGCCGTTTGCGGTGCTGGCGGATCTGAAGAAAGATTGATCTAACAGGAGTCATCCATCATGGCCGTTCAGCAGAACAAGAAAAGTCCGTCCAAGCGCGGCATGCACCGTTCGCACGATTCGCTGGTCAACCCGCCCACCGCCATCGAGCCGACCACGGGCGAACAGCACCTGCGTCACCACATCAGCCCCAACGGTTTCTACCGCGGCCGCAAGATCCTCAAGACCAAGAACGACGAGTAATCTCGTCGCTTGTTGCTCTCTAGTCGCAACCGGCTGAAAGCCGCTTCCTGATGTCCTCGGCTTCCCTACGCATAGCGGTCGACTGCATGGGCGGTGACCACGGTCTGTCGGTCACCATTCCGGCGGTGGTCCTGTTTGCACAGCAGTTTCCCGATACGCGATTTTTGCTCGCGGGTAATGCCGAGGCGGTCGCCCAGGCGCTCGCCAAAGAGGGCGTGGAAAACGCCGGCTGGTACGAAGTGCTGCCCGCATCCGAGGTCGTGCTCATGGACGACACGGTCGAGGTGGCGCTGCGGCGCAAGAAAGACTCCTCGATGCGGGTGGCGATCCAGGCCGTCAAGGACGGCCGGGCCGACGCCTGCATCTCCGCCGGCAACACCGGTGCGCTCATGGCGGTGTCTCGTTATCTGCTCAAGACGCTCGACGGCATCGACCGTCCCGCCATCTCCACTTCGATTCCCAATGTCAAGGGCGGTGCCACCACCGTGCTCGACCTTGGCGCAAACGTCGACTGCACGGCCGAGCACCTGCTTCAGTTCGCCATCATGGGTACTGCCCTGGTGGGGGCCCTCGATCAGCGGCAGCAGCCTACGGTCGGCCTGCTGAATATCGGTGAAGAAGTCATCAAGGGCAACGAGGTGGTCAAGCAGGCTGCCGACCTGCTGCGCAGAAGTGGCCTCAATTTTTACGGCAACGTCGAAGGCGACGATATCTGCA
>JAEZGR010000010.1 GCA_023437255.1 Pseudomonadota bacterium
GCGCGCGCCACTCCAGTTAAGGCGCAGCACGGGCTGACCGCCCGCCGCGTCGGGCAAGACGACACCGGTGGCCTGAATGGGCACCACATCGTTCTCGACCACAAACGACGCCACGGCGCCATGTTCCGTGCCGCTTCCCAGCTGCCGGAGCCAGTGGTCGCGCTGTTCATCGGTGCCGATATGGGAGAGCAGACGCGCCGGCCCGAACACAAAGCGCGCAGCCAGCAGATACGCCGTGGATACGGAGCGCAGGGCCACCCGCTTGAGCACTTCAGACTGCGCCCAGGCACTCAGACCATACCCGCCGTACTCGAGCGGAACCGTCATGGCCTCAAAACGATGTTCGAGCAACAGACGCCACAACGGGTCTGCATCGGGGACCATGTCGAGATTGCGGGCGTGTTCGAGCAACTCGCAAAGCTGTGCCACCGGCCCCTGCAGGAACGACTGCTCCTGGCCGCTCAACGGGGCGGGCCGTACATAGGTGAGCGCGTTCCAGTCGGGGCACCCCGACAACAGCTGCCCTTCCCACCAGACATCGCCGGCACTCAGCACTTGCCGCTGAAAGTCACTGAGCGGTGACACGCTGTTGCGTGCGCGCCGGTACAGCGGCTCCGTCAACCACTGACGACGCCAGGCATTCCAGTCCACCGGATCACTCCCCAGAAAAAATTTTCGGCCCCTCTGAACGGTGAGGAAACGTGCAGGACAGCCGCAAAAAAACGAGCACTGCCGGTATTATGGCGTATGCTCAACACGCTCTGGCTTGCCTTCTTCCTGGTGTCGGTGCTGGCCGCCAGCTTCCAATGGCTGGTGTTGCATGATCCCGACGTTTTCTCGCGTATTGTCGCCGCCCTGTTCGATATGGCAGGGCTGTCGGTCGAGATCATGGTGCTTCTGTTCGGCACTCTCACTCTCTGGCTGGGATTCCTACGCATTGCAGAAGCCGCCGGGCTCGTGGAAAAGCTCGCACGCCTGCTCGGCCCACTGTTTCATCGCCTCATGCCGGGTGTGCCGCCCGGCCATCCTGCGCTGGGCCTCATCACCATGAACTTTGCGGCCAACGGCCTGGGTCTCGACAATGCAGCGACCCCGATCGGCCTGCGGGCCATGCATGCGCTGCAGACACTGAACCCCGAGCCACGCACGGCCACCAACGCCCAGATCCTGTTTCTGGTGCTGAACGCTTCCTCGCTCACGCTGCTGCCTGTCACCATCTTCATGTATCGCGCGCAGCAGGGAGCGGCCGAACCCGCGCTGGTATTCCTGCCGATCCTGCTTGCCACCAGCGCTTCGACCCTCGCGGCGCTGCTGTCGGTCGCATTCATGCAGCGTCTGAAACTGCATGACCCCGTGGTCCTCATGTGGCTGGGTGGCACGGCCCTGGTCATTGGCGGGCTGATGGCACTGCTTGCCGGCATGGGTGCCGCCGCCATCAGCGCAACATCGAGCCTGCTCGGCAATCTCGTGCTCACCGGTGTCATTGCGCTGTTCCTGATATGCGGCGCGATCAAGAAGGTGCCGGTGTACGAGGCCTTTGTCGAAGGCGCGAAAGAAGGCTTCGAGGTGTCGAAGAACCTGCTGCCCTATCTGGTGGCCATGCTGTGTGCGGTGGGTGTGTTGCGAGCCTCGGGCGTGCTCGACATGGTGCTGGCGGGAGTACGTGAAGCCACACTCTGGGCGGGGCTCGACGCCCGTTTCGTCGACGCGCTGCCCACCGCGCTGGTCAAGCCCTTCTCGGGCAGTGCCGCCCGAGCCATGCTGATCGAAACGATGCAGCACTTCGGCGTCGACAGTTTCCCTGCCCTGGTGGCAGCCACCGTACAAGGCAGCACCGAAACCACTTTTTATGTGGTGGCCGTTTATTTTGGAGCGGTAGGCATCCAGCGGGTGCGCCACACGATTGGCTGTGCGTTGCTGGCCGATCTGGCGGGTGTGGTGGCCGCCATTGCCGTGTGCTACTGGTTCTTTACCTGACGAGCCGGCCGGCCGCGACAAGCTGATCGGCCATGGCCATGAACTGGCGCGGGCTGACCACCTCGGCACGATCGGTTGGGGCCACACCCAGCGCTGCCCAGTCGATATCGTCGGCCCAGTCGGCCAGCACTCGGCGAAGCATCTTGCGGCGCTGTGCAAAGGCGCGGGTGACCAGCGTGCCGAACGCGGCTTCGCTCACTGGGCGAGGGCGGTCTTCACCCAGCGGCACCATGCGCACTACCGAAGACATCACCTTGGGCGGGGGATCGAACGATTCTGGCGGCACGTCGAACAGCTTTTCCATGGCATAGCGCGCCTGCAGCATGACCGACAGCCGGCCATAATCGGCGCTGCCGGGCGGGGCAACCATCCGGTCGATGACCTCACGCTGCAACATGAAGTGCTGGTCGCGCACCGTGTCGGCGAATTGCGCCAGATGGAACAGCAGCGGACTGGAAATGTTGTAAGGCAGATTACCGACCACCCGTAAAGACTGCCCGAGCTCGCCATAATTGACCGTGAGCGCGTCGGCCTCGATCACGGTCAGACGATCGGCCGGCCAATCGGCCCGCAGCCTGCGGGCCAGGTCACGGTCAAGCTCGACCACGGTGAGGCGATTGAGCGACTCGATCAGCGGCACAGTGAGCGCAGACAACCCCGGCCCGATCTCGACCATGAGGTCCGCCGGCTGAGGCCGGATGGCGCGCACAATCTGATCGATGATCGCCTCGTCGACCAGAAAATGCTGCCCGAACCGCTTGCGCGCCTGATGAGCCATGCTCAACGTGGCCCGCTGCTGCCGCGGCTGGCTTCGGGGTCAAGACGATTTTCGATGTAGGCCTGCCCATAAAGGGTGTTCAGCCACTGATCCACCGCCGGCTCGATACGACGCTGGAAGAGGATCTGACGGGCCTGCATGCGCTGGTACTCGGCCCCCATATCGTGATTGCGACGTTCGAGCACCTCGATCAGATGCCAGCCGAACGGCGACTTGATGGGCTCGCTGATCTGGCCTGGCTGCAGATTGTTCATGGCGTTCTCGAAGGCGGGCACCGTTTCCCCCGGCGAAAGCCAGCCCAGGTCGCCTCCCTGCGGCGCCGTAGAGTCATCGGAGTGGCGGCGGGCGAGATCTTCAAAGGACTCACCACCACTGACGAGACGGTCCCGCAGCAGGCGCAACCGCTGCTCGGCCTGCTCATCCGACGTGATCTGGTTGGTGCGCACCAGGATATGACGTGCGCGCGTCTGGGTGACGATCATCGGGCCCTGGTCAACCTGAGCCTGATTGAGGGGGGTCATGGAGACATCGGGGGCGGCCGGTTGAGGCGCCGCACGCTGCTCGTCTCCCCAGGTCAGTACCTTCAGGATATGAAAGCCCTGACCGCTGCGTATGACACGCGAGATATCGCCCACCTTGAGGCCTCGTGCCGCCTCTAGAAAGAGGTCGGGCCATCCCTCGACGGGTCGCACACCCAGCACGCCGCCTTCGAGCGCACGCGGACCGTCTGACGAAGAGGCGGCGAGTCCGGCGAAGTCGGCGCCGGCACGCAACTGCGCATGAAGCGATTCGGCGCGCTTTTGCAGGTCGCTGACCGTTGACGACGGCGCGTTTTCAGGTACAGCCACCAGGATCTGTGCCAGGCCAAGTACGCGCGGCGCGGTTTGCTGCTGTGGCGCGGATTGAGCCGCCGGTGCGCGTGCGGGTGCCGGTGCGAGGCCCTTGCCCTGCGTGCGCAGGAAGGCGTCGACCTCGGCATCGCTGATGTTCACGGTAGAATCGACTGCACGCTGGCGCAGGAGGTCGAAGCGGACCTCGCTGCGGAGTTCTTCGAGGTAACGCTGCCAGCTCAGGCCCGACTTCTCGACACTGCGGCGCAGCTGTTCAACCGAGATGCGGTTGCGCTGCGCAATGGTTTCGACGGCCCGTTGCAGTTGGGAGTCGCTCACCCGGATACCGAGGCGGTCGGCTTCCTGACGCTGCAGTTCCTCGAGGATCATGCGCTGCAGAACCTGCCGCTGCAGAATGCTGCGCTCAGGCACGGGAATGTTCTGCGCCTTCAGGCTGCGCTGCGCCTGGGCGACCTGGTCATTCACCTGCTTGAGGGTGATCACCTGGCGGTTCACGATCGCCGCGATGCCATCGACGAACTGCTGCGACGACTTCTGGGCGGGCGCCTTGCCGACCCCGCTGTTCGGGGTGGCGGCGAGACTGATCGACACGGCGCTGGCGCCCAGCATCGGGATCAGCAGGGCGGCCAGTCGGCGCCGGGCGTGCACACTGCGCATCATTGATACCTCTCGAAGACGGTTTTTTCTGGTATGGGTGGATTGATCGTCTGGTATCCGGCAATCCGCTCGCTGATCATGCCCATGGGGTCGGAGCCGATGCCGCCCAGACCGGCCAGCTCGAGCTGGAAGAACACGGCGGTATTGGCCTCGTCACGGGCGACAGCATAACGCTGCAGCACAACCCTGGCTGACCAGCAGCAATCGCCCTTGTATTCGACACCGAGGATCGACTGCGTCGAGCGGCTTTCCTTGATTGAATAATCATAGCGCCCGAGCGCGTACCAGTTGCGGGTGAGCGGCCACTGCCCGGCAAGGGTGGCCTGCTCACGACCCTGGTCGTCTTCGGGCCGGACCTGGAGCGTTGGGTCGTACACCTGGCGTGGATCACGCTGGTAGCGGTACCACGCCGACAGGGTGGCAAGCCGCTTGGGTTCCCATCGTACGCCGGCCGTCATGCGATTGCGGTTGCGCGAGTCGGGGTTGAACTGGGCGTCGAAACGCACGCTGAACTTGTCGGTGAGCGCTGCGTTCGCGCCCAGAAGGTAGTCGGACTTGGTACGTGTGCGGGGCTTTTCGCCCGGCCAGAGTGTGACCAGCTGGTCACGGAAGTAGATGCGTTGCGCCACCGACAGCGAAAGACGCTCAAAGCCCGAGTCGGCATCCAGCCAGCGCGAGGTGAGACCCACGGTCAGCTGATTGGCGTCGGCAATGCGGTCCCAGCCGCCACTGAAGATGTTCTCGCTGAACGCCTGGCTGAAGCTGAAGTCGGCGTAGGCCGTGTCGAAGACCGGGAGATCGTCTTGATCGCGGTACGGCACATACAGGTAATAGAGACGCGGTTCGAGTGTCTGGATGGCTGCATTGCCGAACAGGGTGGTGTCACGCTCGAAGGTCATGCCCGAATCGATTGACATGATCGGCAGGGCCCGCGACTGCGTGCTGTTGCGACCGCGGTACTGCACCAGTTCGTCTTCGAACCAGTCGACGCTGTACTGGCTGAGGTGCATGCCCACCTTGGGCGTGACATACCAGCCAGCACGCACGATCGGGTACGCCACACTCGTGTACGAAGTGAAGCGGTTGCCATTGGGCGCAATGCGGTGATCGCGATACCAGTCGAACTCGGACAACGTGCCCGAGTAGAAGGGCATCACGAAGCGGGTGGCGTAGTTTTCGGAGACGACGTCGAAGCCACCCCAGTCATAACGTGCCCCGCGAACGTAGAGCTCGGGCAGTTTGTCGTACTGCGGCGTCAGGTAGGTGGACGTGCGGTCCTGCAGGGTCTGGTACTTGTGCACCGACAGGGTACCGCCCACATACTGCGAGCCCCACCACGACAGTGCGGCTGTACTGGGTAACCAGGTGTTGGTGGCCTCGTTGAGGCCGAGCGACGAAAAATCGCGGAAATAGTCGTCGTCGGAGACGCGGCGGATATCAAAGCTGGCGTGCAGCCCACCGCCCAGCGCCTGGTTGTGCTGCCAGCCGTAATACCAGCGGTCACGCCCGGCCTGACGGTCGTCGTGCAGATACGTGCCCTGCATCTCGCCAGCATAGGTCTGGCCCAGATACCGGAACTCGGCGCCCAGCTGGGCGCCACGCTTGGCCATGATGCGGGGCGTGAGCGTCAGGTCGTAATTGGGCGCCAGATTGAAGTAGTACGGCACCGAGAACTCGACCCCGCCTGCGGTGGAGGTGCCGTAGGTGGGCAGCAGAAAGCCCGACTTGCGCTCCTTGCGTATGGGGAAGCTCAGGTAAGGCGAATACAGAATGGGCACGTTCTTGAAGTACAGCGTGCCGTGCCGGGCAATGCCTTCGTTGTCGGCGACGTGCAGGTCGACCTGCTGCGACTTGATATACCAGGCGGGGTCGGGGCACGGGCAACCGGTGTAGGTCACCTGCGTGAGCCGCATGTGATCATCGCTGAAGATGTCTGCGCGCTCAGCGTTGCCGGCGCCGCCTGTTTCGCCCAACCAGAACGAGGGTTCCGACAGTTGGCCGGTTTCGGCGTCGATGTTGTAGTCGATGGCGGGCGCCTTGATGATGCTGGCGTCACGCATGATCAGGCCATTGCCGCGCACCTGCAGCTGGCCCGTGGAGCGAACATAGTCGATGCGGTCGCCCTTGACCACCGAGTCGATGCGGCGCACCTCGGCATTGCCCTCGAGAACGCCCCGCCCCTCTTGGTCAGAACGAATGTCGTCGGCGATCAGGAATGCCGACATTTGGTCTTCTTCGAGAATATGTGTGCGCAGCTTGGACGAAATCTGCAGATCGCCGGCGGGCTGCACGCTGATCGCTTCAGCCTTGGGCGGCGCTGCCATCACGGCCTGGCTACTGCCATAAGCAAAGAGTAGAGACCACCAGACCGAACGCACGAGTGTTTCGCCCCCGAAAACAAAACCGATTATATTTTGGCACTGCTGCCGACGCATGAGGACACACCCTCAGAGCGTGGCGACCCGGTATTATAGTGAGAGAATGTCCCCAACCATGGATTCCCGCCCCATTTCCGACGCTGATGCACGGCTTACAGCCCTGCATGCCTGGCTGGCCACGCTTGCCCCCCAGTTGGGCATTGCATCAGACACCCTGCGGCCTGCCTCGAGCGACGCCAGTTTCCGTCGCTATTTTCGCGTCGACACCGACAAAGGCACCGCCATTGTCATGGATGCGCCGCCCACACACGAAAACTGCCGGCCGTTTGTCGAAATCGGCGAGCGGCTCAACTCGGCAGGCCTGAACGTACCGCGCGTGCTGGCTCAGGATCTCGAACAGGGCTTTCTGCTGCTGACCGATCTGGGCACCCACACCTACTTCCAGGCACTCACCGAAGGGGTGGACCACCACCGCCTGCACCGCCTGTACCGCCCTGCCCTTCACGCGCTGGTGCGCATGCAGCAGGCCTCCTGCGACGGCCTGCCGCGTTACGACGCGGCCCGACTGCACGAGGAGCTGGGCGTGTTTCGCGAATGGTATGTAGAAAAACACTGTGGTGCGACACTCACCCCGCGTGAGGAAGAAACCCTGGCCACGCTGCTGGCCGCCCTGGTTGCCGACAACGCCGCTCAGCCGGTGGTCCTGGTGCACCGGGACTACCACTCGCCGAACCTCATGGTTCCCCCGGAAGACGGCGGCGAGCCCGGCATCATCGACTTTCAAGACGCTGTGGCGGGCCCGATCACCTACGACATTGCATCGCTGGTCACCGATGCACGCTACACGTGGGAAGAACCCGATCAACTTGACTGGGCCATCCGTTATTGGGAAGCGGCACGTGCGGCCGGACTTCCCGTCGATGAAGACTTTGCCGTCTTTCACCGCGCTTATGAATGGATGAGCCTGCAACGCAATCTGCGCATATTGGGCGTCTTCGTGCGCCTGTCGATGCGCGACGGCAAACTTCATTACCTCGATCACCTGCCGCGCGTGCAGAATTATGTGCGGCAGGTCGCAAGCCGGTACGGAGCATTGCGCCCCCTGCTCCAGCTGCTCGACCGCATCGAGGGCGTGCAGCCCACCAACCCCTTCGGGCTGCGATGAAGGCCATGATCCTCGCGGCGGGGCGCGGCGAACGCATGCGCCCGCTCACCGATCACCGGCCCAAGCCCCTGCTGGCTGCCGGCGGGAAGCCGCTCATCGTCTGGCATATTGAGCGCCTGGTCGCGGCAGGCCTGCCCGACATCGTCATCAACTGCGCCTGGCTCGCAGACGCCCTGCAGGGAGCCTTGGGCGATGGCAGGCAATTCGGCGCGCGCATCCAGTGGTCGCGCGAAGAGCCGGCGCTCGAGACCGCGGGCGGCATTGCCAATGCCCTGCCCTTGCTGGGCCCCGACCCCTTCCTGGTGGTGAATGGCGATGTCTGGTGTGACTGGGATTTCGGCCAGGCCACCACCCGCGCCCGGCAGTTGCACAGCGCCGGCGCACAAGCCTGGCTGCTGCTGGTCGAGAATCCGTCCCATCATCCGCAGGGCGACTTCTTGCTACAGGAATCGGGGCAGGTGCGCGCCCCCGCCGCAGCAAATCCTGCCGCACTCACCTTTTCAGGCATCGGCCTGTATTGCCCCTCGCTCTTTGAAACGGTTCCGGCGCGGCCGGCGCCTCTGGCGCCCCTGCTGCGCGAAGCCATGAGCCGCAGCGCCGTCATTGGCGAACGCCACAGCGGCACCTGGATGGACATCGGCACCCCGGACAGGCTCCACACGCTCGACGCACTTCTGAGCAATCAGGCTGTCTGAGCCGCCACCCGCTGAAGCGGGCGGCGAAATGCTACACCCGCTTACGCGGTTCGCTTTCGCTTACCACTGCGCAGGCCCTTCTGTTCCACACACAAATCACGCTTGTTAAACTCCCGGGGTGATTTATGCAAGAAAGGAATGAAAGCAAACATGTTCCGATCGTCGAAGCGAAACGCATTCAGACCAACGGCCTACGGCCCCTCGCGGCGCCGTGGCATCCCCCGGTGGCTGGTATTGTTGATCACCGGCATCGTTCTGGGTGCGGGCGGTCTGCTGTTCCTCCAGAAAAGCTACGGGCCCACGCGACTCACGGTCGAACAGTCTGAACAGCTGCATTACGACCTGAACAGCGCCAATATCGACAAGCAGCGCTTGCAGGCCCAGCTGAACCAGCACACCAACGACCTGAAAGAGGCGCAGAACCGGATCAAGCAACAGGAGGCCGAGTTGCAGCGGCGTCAGGCGGAGATCGACCGGCTGGCGTCAGACGTGGCCTTGTTCACGGAAACCGCACCCGAAGATCCGCGCGGCACATCGCCGGGCATACGCGCCGTATCGTTCAACTTCGAGAACGGTCAGCTCGACTACCACATCCTGGTCATGCAAGATGCCGGTGCCAAGCCCTTCAAGGGACAGGTCAGCATGGTGGCCGCCGGTCGTTATACCAACGGCCGCAGTGGCAACGTGGAACTGGAGCCGTTCCCGGTGTCGGTCGAGCGTTACAACCACCTGCAGGGCACGGTCGAGGTGCCCGAAGGCTTCACGCCTCGCGAGGTCACCATACAGATCCGTGCCGACGGCTCCGAGAAAGTCAGCGCGATGCGCGTGATCCGCGTACCGCGCTGATTGCAAGCACGTGGCTCAGGCCACGTGTTGCAGGAAGTCGCGCAACCGCTGTGACGGCGGGTTGCTGAGCAGTTCTGCCGGCAGCCCGTCTTCGGCGATCTTGCCCCCGTCCATGAACAGGAGGCGGCTACCGACCCGGCGGGCAAATTCCATTTCGTGTGTGACCACCACCATGGTCATGCCGCCTTCGGCGACGTCCTGCATGACCTTGAGCACTTCGAAACGCAGCTCAGGGTCAAGGGCCGAGGTGGGTTCGTCAAACAGCATCAGCAAGGGCTTGATCGCCAATGCACGCGCAATGGCCACGCGCTGCTGCTGCCCGCCCGAAAGCTGACCCGGATAATGATCCATACGGGCCTCCAGCCCCACCTTGGCCAGCAGTTCTCTGGCCTCTTCGCGTGCCTGACGCTTGCTCACGCCTCGCGTGTGCAGCGGCCCGAACATGACGTTCTCGAGCGCGGTGAGCTGGGGAAAGAGATTGAACTGCTGAAACACCATACCCGCCTCGCGGCGCAGCTCGCGCACCTGCGCGGGTGTGCCGCGAACGCTCAGGCCATTGACGATGATGTCGCCTTCCTGAATCGTTTCAAGCACGTTGATGCAGCGCAGGAAGGTGGATTTGCCTGAACCGGAAGGACCCACCACCACCACCACCTCGTGCGGGTCAATGCCCAGGCTGATGTTGTCGAGCACGGTGTTCTCACCGAAGCGCTTAACGACATTCTTGAACTCGACGATACTCATACGATTTGGGTCCTGTGCTCGATGAATTTCAGGGTGAGCGCGATGAATCCGGTGAGGATCAGGTAAATGACCGCCACCGCGCCCCAGATTTCGACAGAGCGGAAGTTCGACGCAATGATCTCCTGGCCCTGGCGGGTCAGTTCGGCCACACCGATCACGATGAAGAGCGAAGAATCCTTGAGACTGATGATGCACTGGTTGCCCATGGCCGGGATCATGCGCCGCAACGCGACCGGGCCGATGATATAGGTCAGGATCTTCCAGAACGGCAGGCCCATGGCCTCACCGGCTTCCTTCAGGCCCTTGGGAACCGACTGCAACGCACCGCGCACGATCTCGGCGATATAGGCGCCGGAGTTGATCATGAGCGTGAAGATCGCCGCCATGACCGCGTCAATGCGCCAGTCCATGAGCAGCGGCAGCGCGAAGTATATGAACATCACCTGCACCACGATGGGCGTGCCACGGATGATCAGAATGTAGACCTGCGCCAGGAAGGACAGCACCAGGGGCAGCTGCGCGGCAAAACGCCAGACGACGGCGAGCACAATCAACAACTTCAGCAGTGTCCAGGCCAATGGCGGCACTCCCGCCATGAACGTGTCGGCGAACCAGGAGCTGAGATGCAGAAGCAGGTAGAGCGCCACCAGTGTCAGCACAGCGATCACGACCGAACGTGTGGAAATGGGCACTTTCACATAGGTGGTGACCACACCGCTCAGGAAGCCGATCACGGTACCGCCGATCAAGCCCAGCAGCGTGATCTGGACAGTCATCTTTGCGCCTTCAAGCAGGCTGGGTAGCGCATCCCAGATTGCAGACCATTCGAATGTCACGTCATTCGCCTTTCAAAAATTAAAATGCGGACCAGCAAAAAGAACGGCGATCCCATGCACATTGGCCGGATCGCCGCTATATGTTGAAGCCGGAGCAACCGCACGGCACCCGCAGCGATTGACCGCTGCCCGGGCCCGGTTGCCGCCGGATTCCGGGGCCCGCCGATTACTGGCCCGCGACCTGTTTGCCGAACCACTTCTCGTAAATGGCATCGTATGTGCCATTGTTGCGCAGTTCAGCCAGCGCTTTGTTCACCACCGGAACGAGATCGCTGCCCTTGGGGAAACCGATACCGTAGAAATCACCGCTCTTGAGCGAACCGACGACCTTGACCTGGCCCTTGCCCGCCGTATTGGCGAAGTACTGAAGATTGGGCGTGTCGTGCACGACGGCATCGACGCGGCCCGTAGCCAGTTCAAGGAATGCGTTGTCAATGTTCGGGAACAGCTTCAGCTTGGCGTTCGGAACGTTCTCTTTCAGATAGTCGACCGTAGCCGTACCGATCTTGACCGCAACCAGCTTGCCGTCGAGATCTGAAGCCTTGTTGATCTCGTTGTTGTTGCTGCCGACCAGCAGCGCCAGACCGCTTTCGTAGTAGGGGTCAGAGAAATCAATGACCTTCTTGCGGTCGTCGCGGATCGTGATGCCGGCCAGTGCGGCGTCGATATTGCGAGTCTGCAGACCGGGAATAATGCCGTTGAAATCCATGGGGCGCAGCTGGTAGGTGAGCCCAGCCTGTTGCGCGATCGCTTCCCAGAGATCGATGTCGAAACCGGTGTATTTTCCGTCTTGTTTGAACTCGAACGGCACGAAAGCCGTGTCGGTGGCCACAAGCAGCTGCTTGCCTTGTGCGAGCGCCTGGCCGGCAGGCAGTGCCAGCGCCAGGGTTACGCCTGCGGCGAATGCTTTGATCATATTCGTCGACATGATGTCTCCTATCGGTTCACGCGTTCTTGCGAATTATGTTCTCCGCCGGTGCTCGTGACAACGGCGGAGAAAGGCGTATCGTAACCGATTCCTTCAGAATGCCGGAACGATAGAACCCTTGTACTTCTCTTGAATGAAGGTGCGCACCTCGTCGCTCTGCAGTGCCTTCACCAGCTTCTGCACTGCAGCATCGTCCTTGCGGGCTTCTGCGGTCGCCACGAGATTCGCATAGGGCGAATCCTCACCTTCAATGAACAAGGCGTCGTTCACGGGGTTCAGACCCGCTTCCAGCGCGTAGTTGGTGTTGATGAGCGCCATGTCGACATCGGGCAGCACGCGCGGCAGCGTGGCTGCTTCAAGTTCACGGAACTTCAGGTTCTTGGGATTCTCGGCGATATCGCGGGCGGTGGCCAGAATGTTCGAGGGATCCTTCAACTTGATGAGGCCCTGCTTCTGGAGCAGCAACAACGCACGCGCACCGTTGGAGGGGTCGTTGGGCAGGGCGACCTGCGCACCGTCCTTCAGTTCATTGATGTCCTTGATCTTGCTGGAGTAGGCACCGAACGGCTCCACGTGCACCAGGCCGACCGAAACGAGATTCGTCTTGCGCTCGGCGTTGAACGAGTCGAGGTAAGGCTTGTGCTGGAAGAAGTTCGCGTCGAGCTGGCCGTCAGCGACCTGGACGTTCGGCTGGACGTAATCGGTGAACACCTTGATGTCGAGCTCCACGCCTTCTTTGGCCAGCGCAGGCTTCACGAACTCGAGCAGTTCGGCATGTGGCACCGGCGTCGCGGCAACGGCCAGCTTCTCGGCATGGGCGGCGGAACCAGCAAAAACGGCCGCCAGCGCAAATGCGGCAACGGGGGCAAATTTCTTGAACATGTCTATCTCCAAAGCGGCTTACTTACGGTTCAAACGGGCGACCAGGCGGTCGCCGAATACTTGCAGCACCTGCACCATGATGACAAGGATCACCACGGTCACGATCATGACGTCGGTCTGATAACGCTGATATCCGAAACGCAGCGCCAGATCGCCCAACCCGCCCCCGCCAATCACGCCCGACATGGCGGAGTACCCGACCAGCGCAATGGCAGTGACGATCACCGCCGCCACAATGCCGGTCATGGCCTCGGGCAGCAGCGCCAGCAATACGGTCTGGCGCGAATTTGCGCCCATGGCACGACAGGCCTCGGAAACGCCGGGATCGAGCTCGCGCAGCACGTTTTCCACCAGCCGCCCGAAGAACGGCGCGGCGCTGGCCACGAGTGGTGGAATGGCGCCTTCCACACCCAGCGACGTGCCGGCCAGTACCCGGGTGAAAGGAATCATGACAATCAGAAGAATGAGGAAGGGGACGGAGCGCAGCACGTTCACCACGAAGGACAGCACCTGATACACAGGCGCATTGGCCAGCATCTGGCGAGGGCTCGTGAGAAACAGAATGACGCCCAACGGCAGGCCGATCAGAACCGTGAACAGAAGCGAGAAGCCCGTCATCAACAACGTGTCGATGGTGGCTTCGCCGATCAGCAGCCAGTCAATATTGCCGAAGTTCATTGGTGCAACTCCTCGCAGACGACACCTTCCGCGCGCAGCTCTTCCGGCAGGCGCAGGCACGAGTCGGGAGGGCCTTCGACCGCCACCACCAGTTGCCCGTACGGCGTATCCTTGATCCGGCCCACCGACCCCTGCAGAATGCTCAGGTCGACGCCAAGATCTCGGCTGACGCGGCTCAACAGGGGTTGCAGCGTTGAATCGCCCTTGAAGCTCAGGCGCAGCAGCGTGCCCTGCATGCCCTGCGCAACATCACGCCAGCCTTCCGCATCGAGACCACTTTCCGAAAGCAGCGACTGCGTCACCGCATGCTGAGGGTGCAGGAAGACATCGAGCACCTCGCCGCACTCGACGATCTGACCGGCGTCAATGACGGCCACGCGATCACACACGCTTCGGATCACGTCCATGCCGTGTGTGATCAGCACAATGGTCAGCCCGAGGCTGCGATTGATATCGATCAGCAGTCGCAGAATGGACTGCGTGGTTTCGGGGTCGAGCGCCGAAGTGGCCTCGTCGCACAACAGAAGGCGGGGTCGGCTGGCGAGCGCACGCGCAATGCCGACACGCTGTTGCTGCCCGCCGGAAAGCTGGCGGGGGTACTTGTTTGCGTGCTCCGACAACCCGACCAGGGCCAGCACCTCGTGCGCACGCTCACGCTGCTCCCGGCGGCTCAAGCCTGCCAGTCGCAATGGAAAGCACACATTGTCGATGACCGTGCGCGAGCTGAGCAGATTGAAATGCTGAAACACCATGCCTACTGATTGGCGGAACTTGCGCAGTTCGGCCTCGCTATAGGCGGTGATGTCCTGCCCGTCGATGACGACACGCCCCTCGGTGGGGCGTTCAAGCAGGTTGAGCATGCGGATCAGAGTGCTTTTGCCAGCACCCGAGCGACCGATGATGCCGAAGATCTCGCCTCGCTCGATGCGCAGGCTCACGCCGGCCAGGGCGTGCGAGACGCGCTCCGGCGTTGCGTAGGTCTTGCGCAGATTTTCGAGGACAATCAAGGCGGGGTTCTCTGAATACGGAAAACCGCAGGATCACTGCGGCAGGCAGCAGAATTTAACATGGGCTTTTGAAACTTTGGCGCCCTAGCTTACAACCAGCGGTTATAAAGAGCGATTCTGCAAACCTTGTATTTTACCAACCCCGCCAGGCAGCGTCAGGGCTCGGTTCTGATTACCTTGTCGGTCGCGAAGCCCAGCGTTTCGGCACGCGCAAGCAGCTTGTCGATCGTAGCCGGGTCGCCTTCCTTGTCTCGCGACAACACCCACAGATATTTTCGGTCGGGCGTGCCGACCAGAGCGTACTGGTAATCGCCTTCGATCTGGATGATCCAGTAGTCGCCCCACACCATTGGCAGCCATGAAGTCCAGGCGGGCGCAAAGCGCACTTCCAGCCGCGCCGGATCGGTTTGCCCGCCAACCCGCGCGAGGCGGCCTTCTGCCGTGGCCACCTTGGTGGTGCCATCGGCCTTGCGACATTGATTGGTGACGTCGAGCCCGCCATCGGACCGCACTACATATTCGGCACGCACATCGCCCGCGCACTGAGCCTGGAAACTGGCCGGCAACCGTGCCTGCTCATACCAGGTGCCGGCATACGCCTGCAGATCGACACCCTGCTGAACAGGCAGCTCGCGGGGCGAGGACGCACAGGCGGCAAGCGCCACGGCAACGGCGGACACCAACAGGAGCTTCTTCATTGTTCTTCCTTTTTGAATCGTGGCGCCCCGCCGGTCACAGCCGGCGGGGTCTGCCTCATTGTGCCTCATCTATCAGTTGCCACCACCGCTGGAACCGCCGGAACCAGAGCCGTCGCCGGATGCGCCATCACCGGTGCCGGTGCCCGAGCCGGTCCCCGTTCCAGTGCCGTCCTGACCACCGGTGCCAGGGGCAGTTCCGCTGTCGCCGGCCGCGCCCGACTGCCCCGTACCATTACCAGTATTGGGCCGCTTCTCGCTGACGTGTTCGGGGTTGCCGCTGCGATCAAGAGGCGGCGGCGTAACGACCGCCCCCTGGCTCGTTTCAGTTTGGGACGGCGTCACGGGTGCATGCGGCGAGGTCGTCCCCACGCCATCGCCACCACCGTGGCCACCCGCACCGGCTGCCGCCTGCGCGTAAACAGCGGGTACGCCTACCAGGGCGCCGGAGCACAGAGCTACTGCAAGAAATTTCTTCATGGTTACCTCCGATAAAGCCGAAATTGGCCAAGGAGATACAGCAATGCCCATGCCCCGCCTGCGCACTTTGCCAAGTGAAAATCGCAGGCACTGCACTTGCTCAAGGGCCTCGAGCGCTCAATGCAGAGCGCATTTCAAAAACTATAGGAGAGCCAATATGGATCTGGATCGAATCGAAGGCGCGGGTCACGAAGTCAAAGGCGCCGTGAA
>JAEZGR010000144.1 GCA_023437255.1 Pseudomonadota bacterium
CGCTCGAGAATGGCCTGATGGCCAAGATGGACGCCATCAAAATTGCCGATTGTCACGGCGCTGGGGCGCTGTGAGTCGTGGCGGGGCAGGCGTCGGTAGAGGCGGCAACTCGGTTTCACAGGCGGGAGTTTACAATTTTGCGACGTACAACTCAGGAATTATCGTGGCCGACCTCAGAAAGGGCAGCTGCCGCCTCGTGATTTTGATCTCGGGGCGGGGCTCCAACATGCAGACCATTGTAGAAACCATCGAGCGTGAGCAGCTCGATGCGCAGGTGTGTGCGGTGATCGCGAACCGTGCCGACGCGGCGGGGCTGGCCTGGGCACGGGAGCAGGGCATCGAGGCGCGCGCGGTTCCACATCGCAACTTCCCGAGCCGCGAGGCCTTTGACGAGGCGCTGGCTGCCGAGATCGAGGCGTTCGAGCCTGACTATGTTCTGCTCGCCGGGTTCATGCGCGTGCTCACGCCCGGATTCGTGGCCCGTTTCGAAGGCCGCCTCATCAATATCCATCCCTCGCTGCTGCCGTCGTTCCCCGGCTTGCACACGCATCAGCAGGCGCTCACACTGGGCGTGCAGTGGCACGGTTGTACCGTACACTTCGTCACGGCCCAGCTCGACCACGGGCCCATCGTGGCGCAGGGCATCGTGCCCGTTTGCCAAGGCGATGACCCCGACGCGTTGGCCGACCGCCTGCTGAGCGTAGAGCATCGTGTCTACGCGCAGGTGGTGCGCTGGCTGGCCGAGGGCCGTGTGTCGCTCGACGAGCGGCAGGCGGTTCACGTGCAGGGCGTCTCGACCCGCGCCTTTTTACCCGACGGCGCACCCATGGTTGCGCCCGCCAAGGAGTAGTTCATGACATCCCCCAAATCCCGGCCGCGCAAGCAGGCCGCCGCACGTCCGGCTTCCGCCGCGCCGTCGCCCGGTCGTAGGCAGGCCGTCGCGCGCGCGGGTTCTGCCCCGGCGTCGCACGGTCGCAAGCAGTCGGGCCGCCCGGAGGCGCCAGCCCGGCCTTACGTGCCGGCCATCGCCCGCATCGAGCAGGTGCGCAGCGTTCTGGGCGAGATCCTGCAGTGGCAGTACCCCGCCGACCAGGTGCTTTCGCGCTGGATGCGCGCGCACCCGAAGATGGGCCTGCGCGACCGCGCCGAGGTGACCGAGGCCGTGTTCAACGTATTGCGTCATCTGCGCCGGTATCGCAATCTGGCCGAAAGCGGTGTCGGCCCTGCCGCACGCCGGCTGGCGATCCTGGGCCTCAATGCGATCATGCCGCCCGAGGCGCTGAAGCCCGGCCTCGAAGAAAGCGAGCAGGCCTGGCTCGATCACATTCGCCGGGTCGACATCGCGGCGCTGCCCCGCGCGGTGCGCGAGAGCCTGCCCGACTGGCTGGATGAGCGGTTCGGCGCGCTGCCCGACAGTGAAGCGCTGATCGCTGCGCTGAATCAGCCGGCACCCCTCGATATTCGCGTGAATCCCCTGAAGATCACCCGCGAAGCGGTGCTGAATGACTTTGCAAACGGGCCTGCCGCTCGCCACGAGCCCGTTCCCACGCCGTACAGCCCGTGGGGCATCCGCTTCAAGGGGCGCCCTGCGGTCATGCGCTGGCCTGCCTACGAAAAAGGCGAAATCGAGGTCCAGGACGAGGGCAGCCAGATTCTGGTGTCGCTGATGGCGCCGCGCCGCGGCGAGATGATCATCGACTACTGCGCCGGAGCAGGGGGCAAGACCCTGTTGCTGGGGGCGCTGATGCGCTCCACGGGCCGCCTTTACGCATTTGACGTGTCCTCGGCGCGCCTGGCGCGTGCCAAGCCCCGCTTTGCGCGCAGCGGCCTGTCGAACATTGTGCCCGTGGTGATCAACGACACGAACGACCAGCGGGTGAAACGCCTGCGCGGCAAGGCGCACCGGGTTCTGGTGGACGCCCCGTGCACGGGTCTGGGCACGTTGCGCCGCAACCCCGATCTGAAGTGGCGCCAGCATCCGGAGTCGGTGGCAGAGTTTGTGGCGCTGCAGAAACGCATCCTTGCGCAGGCCGCCGCCTGCGTTGCGCCGGACGGCCGGCTCGTTTATGCCACCTGTTCGCTGCTGCCCGAAGAAAACCAGCTTCAGGTCGAGGCATTTCTGCAGGAGAACCCGGACTTCGAACTGCTGGATGCTGCTGCCATTGCGGCAGAGCGTTGCCCCGGGCTGCAGGAAGAGGGGCCCTGGCTTCAGTTGCGGCCGGACCGCCACGGCACCGACGGTTTTTTTGCCGCAGTGTTGCAGCGCCGCAAAACGACCTGATGCCTGTAGTGGCAGGGCAGGCCGCCGTTTTTTTCGGCAGTTCAGCCCCGCTGCAAGGCATGGAGCTTGCATCCCCGCTCTGCAAGGAGGCAACGCGCCCGCGGTGCGTTTCCTCCTGCGTAACCGGGTGTCACTTCCATGGCCGTCCGCGACTGTAAAGATGCTGTCCTTCAGGGGCTATCCGGGGTACACTTTTCGTGATATTTACACAACGGGGATACCTGTACCTTATATGGATCAAGTCTTTAATTACCTGGCCGGTGGCCTCCTGCAGCTTGAATGGTGGCAGGTTGCTCTGGTCACCCTTGCCCTCACACACGTCACCATCGTGTCCGTCACGGTCTTTCTGCATCGCAGCCAGGCCCACCGGGGGCTCGACCTGCATCCCGCCGTCATGCATTTCTTCCGTTTCTGGCTGTGGCTGACAACCGGCATGGTCACAAAGGAATGGGTATCCATCCACCGCAAACACCACGCATTCGTCGAACGCGATGGCGACCCGCACTCGCCGCTCGTGTATGGCATTGGCAAAGTATTCTTCCGTGGTGCCGAACTCTATCGCCACGAAGCCGCCAACGCGGAAACACTCAAGCGCTTCGGCCACGGTACGCCCGATGACTGGATCGAGCGCAATCTGTATTCGCGTCACAGCAGCCTCGGCATTCTCATCATGCTGGGTCTCGACCTCGCCCTTTTCGGCACCCTGGGCCTGGCAGTCTGGGCCGTCCAGATGGCATGGATTCCCTTCTGGGCAGCCGGCGTCGTCAATGGTCTGGGCCACTATATCGGCTATCGCAACTACTCCAGCCCCGACACCAGCACCAACGTGTTCCCGGTGGGCATCATCATCGGTGGCGAAGAGCTGCACAACAACCACCACGCCCACGGCACGTCGTGCCGCTTCTCGGCCAAGTGGTGGGAATTCGACATCGGCTGGATGTATATCCGTATCTTGAGCTTCCTGCGTCTGGCGACCATCCGGCGCGTGGCGCCACGACTCAAGGTCGAAGACACCAAGAGCGCGGTTGATCAGGCCACTCTGCAGGCCATCATCACG
>JAEZGR010000197.1 GCA_023437255.1 Pseudomonadota bacterium
GCAGAAGTCGTGTGCGCCGAAAGCGCCCGCCTCACACTCTCGACCCATGCGCCCCTGAGCCGGATTCCCGATTGGCACTTTGAAGCCGATGGCGCGCACCACACCCTGCAATCGCACTTCAAGGTGGATTCCATTCAGGGGCTGGGGCTGGGCGACGTGCCCGTCGCCAGCTGTGCCGCCGGCGCGCTGCTGCGCTATGTCAGCCGCACACAGAGCCAGACACTCGAACACGTGCATGGCGTGCGCGTCGACCACGGCGGCGACTACGTAGTGCTCGACCCTGTGACCCGCCGCAATCTCGAAATCACCGACACCATCAGCGGCGAAGACGGCCCAACGCTGTTCTCCATTCTCGACCACTGTGCCACGCCCATGGGCAGCCGCCTGCTGCGCCGCTGGCTGCATCACCCCCTGCGCAATAACGAGGCTGCGCTTCAGCGCCAGCAGATCATCACCACGCTGCTCTCGCCCGCCCCGGCCGACGGCTTCGACATCGAAGAACCGCTCGACACGCTACGCAGCATCCTGAACCGGGTGCCAGATCTCGAACGCATCGCGACGCGGATCTCGTTGCGCTCCGTGCGTCCGCGCGAACTGGCCAGCTTGCGCGATTGCCTGCAGCAAATGCCAGCGTTCGCTCAGTTCATAGCCGAGCGTTATCCGCAAGGCCAGGCGCTCGAGGCCGTTCGCAATGACCTGGAACTCGACCCCGACATCGCCGCGCTGCTCGATCGCGCGATCGCCGACGAGCCGGCGCAACAGATCCGCGATGGCGGCGTACTGGCCACCGGCTTCGACGAAGAGCTCGATGAGTTGCGCCGCCTCGCCACCGATAGCGGGGAATTCCTCATGGAACTCGAAGCCCGCGAACGCGAACGCACCGGCATTACGAACCTGCGCGTCGAGTACAACCGCGTACACGGCTTTTTCATTGAAGTGTCGCGCGGCCAGGCCGACAAGGTTCCAGACGACTACCGCCGGCGCCAGACACTCAAGAACGCAGAACGCTACATCACGCCCGAACTCAAGAGCTGGGAAGACAAGGTGCTTTCCGCACAGGAGCGCAGCCTGGCGCGCGAGAAATGGCTGTTCGAGCGGATTCTCGACGCCTTGGCCCGCCATGCAACGGCGCTGAGCCGCTGCGCTGCCGCGCTGGCCCACATTGATGCCCTGGCGGCGCTGGCGGCCCATGCACGCGACAACGACTGGGTGGCACCGGAGCTGGTCGACAGCGCAGAAATCACGATCGAAGGTGGCCGGCATCCCGTGGTGGAACGCAGCATCGAACGCTTCACGCCCAACGATTGCGCGCTGGGGCCCGCCCGTCGCATGTTGCTGATCACCGGCCCGAACATGGGTGGTAAATCGACCTACATGCGCCAGACTGCGTTGATCGTTCTGCTTGCTCGTACCGGCAGCTTCGTACCCGCCAGGGCGGCGCGCATCGGCAGCATCGATCGCATCTTCACGCGTATCGGGGCCGGCGATGATCTCGCGGGCGGTCGTTCCACGTTCATGATGGAAATGACCGAAGCCGCCGGAATCCTGCAGGCCAGTACGCCCAACAGCCTGGTGCTCATGGACGAAATCGGCCGCGGCACCTCCACATACGACGGACTCGCCCTGGCCTGGGCGATCGCGCATCGCCTGCTTTCCCACAATCAGGCGCTCACGCTGTTCGCGACGCATTACTTCGAGCTGACCCGGCTGCCTTCCGAAAGTCCGGCCGCTGCCAACGTACACCTGGCAGCAGCAGAGTCGCCTTCGGGCATCGTATTCCTGCATGAAGTGCGCCCTGGTCCTGCCAGCCGCAGCTATGGAATCCAGGTTGCGCAGCGCGCCGGCATCCCCGCGCCCGTGATTCGCCACGCAAGCCGCGAGCTGTCACGTCTCGAGGCGCTTGGCGTGGCCACGCCCCAGCTGGATCTCTTCGGTTCGGCCATGAACGGCGACACGCCGGACTTGCCACAGGCTGGCGACGGATGGGCTGCAGAAGCCGCGCACCTCGGCCATGATCCTCAAGAGGTGGAACAGGCGCTCGCGCTGCAGGAAGCACTTCGCAAAGTCGACCCAGACCAGCTCACCCCCCGCGAGGCGCTCGACATTCTGTACGACCTGCAGAATCAGGCAAAGCCGGTGTAATTAGAGAGAGTCGCTGCGGCCGCTTTGATACACTTGCCCGCAGCTTTCCCACCGTTTTCCTCCGATCGTTCTGGAATCCCCTGCACATGAACATAGACCAGCCCTTCACCCTTCTGGGTGGCCTCACGCCCCAGGAATTCATGAGCGATTACTGGCAGCAGCGCCCACTGCTGATCCGCCAGGCGATTCCGGACTTCAAACCGAACCTGACACCGGCCAACATACGCCAGCTGGTTCAGCGCGAGGAGGTCGAGTCACGGCTGATCTGGCAGGACGAGGAAGGCTGGCACATGGAAAAGGGCCCCTTCGAGCGCCTGCCCTCGGCCAAGCAGCCGGGCTGGACCGTGCTGGCCCAGAGCGTGGACCTGCACGACGACAGAATGGCGGAACTTATGCGTCAGTTCCGTTTTATTTCGGATGCCCGGCTCGACGACCTGATGATCAGCGTCGCCACCAAAGGCGGCGGCGTTGGACCGCACTTCGACAGCTACGACG